>CAIRNL010000001.1 GCA_903879975.1 uncultured Chloroflexota bacterium
CCAAAGGGTGGCAGCACGACGTCGACAGTCAACGCAATTCGGTACGGGCTGTTTGCTACATTCAAACCGCTGTTGGTGTTGACGAGGGTGATGGTGCCGACGTAGCGCTGGCCAGGTTGCAGTTGGCCAGCTTCGATCTGATAGGTCAGTTCGATAGGCGTGCCGGAAGTGCCCGGCATGCTCCCTGACGGCGGTGTCACGGAAAGCCACGAGGCGCTTGACTGCGCCGTAAAGGGGATGGCATCCTGGGTTGTGATGTTCTGCAGTTTGATGGTCCCCGTATCCTTGTAGCCGAAATAGACAGTTTTCTCCACGCTGCCCGGCGTCGAGCCGATCACCGGCCCCGAAATGTAGCCGTTGCGATCCAGATCACCAATCAGCACGTTTTCCCGGTCGGTCGACACGTTGATATCGCTGGAGTTGGCCGAGTTATGGGCGTCGGGATAGATGCGGAGTTTGTCCGAACGAATGATGACGATCTCGTCGCGCTCGTCGCCGTCAATGTCCCCAGCCGCGCCGGTGCGCCAGCCGTTGTCCGTGTCGAGCGCCAGACCGTCGGAAAATTCCTTGATGATGCCGTCGCTACCGTCGTTGCGCACGATTAGCCGCCGGCAATTCCCGCTGCATGTACGCAGGAGCACTGCCTCGACATCGTCGTTGTTGCCGTTGATGTCGCCGGTGAACACGATGCGTGGGCCTGGATCGAACCGGTCGCCTTTGTCATTGGAGAGATCGCTGCTGCTGTATTCCCACACGGTGAACGCGTTGAGCGGTGGATCGGCGCTGCGCACTGCCAGCAGTTCATGGTTGCTACCCTTGATGTATTGGCCAAAGGCGACATCCTTCCAGGGTTTGGTCAGACTGCCTTCATCCTTGATCTTTTTGAAGTTCGCGTCCGGCGAATAGACCGCAAAGCTGCCGGCATCTGTATCGACGAATGCGACATCGTCGCCCCCTGCCTTGTCGAGATTGCCGACGGCAACACGCTCCCATTTGTCGCTGAAGTCGCGTACCTGGTGCTGCTCCCACGTTCTTCCATCCGGTGTGAGGCTCGTCTGTTTGTAGATGATGACGCGCGTCACATCGCCGGCGTCAGCGCCATCTGCAGGCACGACCGCGCGTACGATGCCGATCTCCTGCCCTGGCACGTTGGGGTCGAAATTGCCGGCAAAGACAAGCTCCGGCCGTGACGGCAGGGATAGGCTGAACATGACCTTCCACGGTATATCGTTGATGCTCTGGCCTGGAACGATGGTGCCTTTGGCCACGACCGGATCGAAGATGACGAGCTCCGGCGCAGTGGATGTACCGGGGGTGCCGCGCACAGCGGCGATCTCTTTGTCCCCGTCCACGTCGAAATCACCCAACGCAATACTGCGCCAGTTGTTGGACGAACTGAACCACTGCACCTGCTTGCCCGAAAACGTCGTGTCGATGACGCGAATGATGCCGGTGCCGTCGATGTAGACGATTTCCTCGCTGGCGTCGGCGCTGGGTGCGGTAGGGGCATCGACACCGCTTTCCTGGGCGCGCGCTGGCCGGGGCGAAAGAACCGACGACGCAGGAAACATAGCCAGAAGCAGTGCTACAAGCACAGCTGTGTTGATCAGCCTGCGTTGTCTGGTTGCACTCATTGCGAAATTCTCCTTTCCGTAGACCGGAAATAAATGCGTGCCAAACTTGCCCACCGGACATTGCCCGATTGATCGATTGGCGGTATCCTAATCCTTATCATTCTACACACAAGCAACGAGCGACCCAAGAATGTCGTTCCCAACTTCGGTTTTGACGCTAGTTCATCCAAATTAATCGACAAGGTGACGTCCGCTTCGCACGGGTCACCGCGCAATAGACTGGAGAAAACGTGTATGAAGACACCCATCCGTGTTGCGGTCACCGGCGCTGCCGGAAACATTGGCTATGCCATTCTGTTTCGGATCGCTAACGGCGATCTCTTTGGCCCGGATCAGCCGGTGGCCCTGCAATTGCTGGAAATTACGCCGGCTATGAAGGCACTCGAAGGCGTGGCCATGGAGCTGGACGACTGCGCCTTTCCCCTGCTGGCCGACGTGCTGCTCACTGACGATGCCAATCTGGCGTTTAAGGACGTAAACTGGGCTTTGCTCGTGGGCGCACGGCCGCGCTCGAAGGGCATGGAGCGCAAGGACCTGCTCAGCGCCAACGGCGCAATCTTCACCGTGCAAGGCAAGGCTATCAACGATCAGGCTGCGCCGGATGTGCGCGTGCTGGTCGTAGGCAACCCTGCCAACACGAACGCGCTGATTGCCATGCGCAGCGCGCCCGATCTACCGGCCGAGCGTTTCACGGCCATGACCCGTCTCGACCACAACCGCGCCATGACCCAACTGGCCAGCAAAGCCGGCGTGCCGATCACCGCCGTCAAGAAAGTAACGATCTGGGGCAACCACAGCGCCACACAGTATCCTGACGCCTTCCACGCTGAGATCAATCGGCAGCCCGCCGCCAAGGTGATCGACGACGATACCTGGATCAAGCAATCGTTCATCCCTACCGTGCAGAAGCGGGGCGCAGCCATCATCGAGGCGCGCGGACAGAGCAGCGCCGCCAGCGCCGCCAACGCCGCCATCAACCACGTGCAGACCTGGTACGGTGGTACGGCAGAGGGCGATTGGGTCAGCATGGCGATCCCGAGCACCGGCGCCTACGGCTCGGCTCAAGGGGTCATTTTCAGCTATCCCGTCACGGTCAAGGACGGCAAATACAATATCGTCGAAGGGCTGAAGCTGAGTAGCTTCGACCAGGAAATGATCCAGAAGACTGGCGACGAGTTGCTCGAAGAGAAGGCGGCCATCGAGGAACTGCTCGGCCTGTAACGCCGCACAGGGCCATCTCCTATTCCAGACCGGGCAGCGCCGCTACTGGGCGCTGCCCGGTCTTGTCCATCTGGGTAGCCGATCAGCCGCTGAGCGTCGAAGTCAAGCGCGTGTGTTGCATCAGGTAGCTCTGCACGCCCCCCGCCTCTAGGGCGTTGCTGCCGGCAAATGGCTGGCGCTGGCGATAGCAGCCGTTGGACAACATTTCCCATGCCTGGCGATAATCGTTGAGCGAGCTGTGCAGGATCAGCCACATATATTCCTGGATGCGCACATCCTCAATCGGGATCGCCGTCTCGACGCGGCTGCTCAGGTTGCGGCGCATCCAGTCGGCGCTGCCGATGTAGTAGAGCGGTGCACCGTTATTGGCGAAGAAGAAGATGCGCGAATGCTCGAGGTTGCGGCCGATGATGCTGAGCACGCGAATGTTGTCGCTGATGCCGGGAAGGCCGGGGCGGAGGCGACAGTTGCCACGCACGATCAGGTCAATCGAGACGCCCGCCTGGCTCGCTTCATAGAGCTTGCGCACGATCATCGGATCTTCGAGACCATTCATCTTCGCCACGATGCGCCCCTCGCCGCCGGAGAGTGCATGGCCGATCTCTTGGTCGATCAGCTCGATGAAACGCTGGCGCATGTTGACGGGCGCCACGAGGAGCTTACGATAGTCGACCTGATAGCTGTAGCCGGTAAGGTAGTTAAACAGATCCATCAGGTCTGCGCCGATCTCTGGACTGCAGCTGAAAAGGCCGAGATCGGTGTAGACACCCGATGTCTTGGCATTGTAGTTGCCCGTGCCAACGTGGTAGTAAGCGCGCAGTCCGTCCTCTTCCTGGCGAATGGCCAGTGAAACCTTGCAGTGCGTCTTGAGTCCTACCAGGCCGTAGGCAACGTGACAGCCGGCCTCCTCTAGTTTGCGCGCCCATTCCACATTTTTCGCCTCGTCAAAGCGTGCCTTGACCTCGACCAACACCGCTACCTGTTTGCCACGCCCTGCTGCCTCGATGAGCGCAGCTATGATCGGCGAATTGTCCGAGGTACGATAGATAGTCTGCTTGATCGCCAATACCTGGGGGTCGCGCGCCGCCGCTTCCACAAAGAGTTGCGTACTCGACTGGAAGCTGTGGTATGGGTGGTGGGCAACCAGATCGCCCTGGCGAATGACGTTGAATACCTCACTTGGCCGCCCCTTGCTGCTGATACCAGCCAGGCGCGTCGGCGTCGCTGGAGTGTAGGGATCATACTTCAGGTGCGGCAGGTTGATGTCGGCCAGCATGAAGAGATCGGCGCGCCGCAAAAGCCCATGCACGAGATAGACGTCGTCGTTTTCCAGATGAAGCTGGCTTTGCAGCAGCGCCAGCATTTCTGCCGGCATATTGGCATCTACTTCCAACCGCACCACCGGCGCAAAGCGCCGCTCGCGCAGTTCTTCGCTGATCATGTCGAGCAGGTCGTCGGCTTCTTCCTCATTGCGGGCCAGGTCGGCATTGCGCGTCACGCGGAACGGATAGGTTGCCACCACTTCCATGCCGCGAAAAAGGCTGCCGAGATGGGCGGCGATCAACTGTTCGAGCGGCAGAAAGTGCATCGTGTTGTGCAATTGCACCCAACGCGAGCGCGTGGGCGGCACTTTGACGCGTGCAAACTGGCGCTCGTTGGTGGCCGGATCGCGCAGGATCACGCCGAGGCTCAAGCTCAGATTGCTGATGAATGGGAACGGATGGCCAGGGTCGACAGCCAGCGGTGTGAGTATCGGGTACACTTCGCGTAGAAAGTAGTCGCCCAACTGTTCCTTTTCCACTGCGTCCAGTTCATGGTAATTGACGAGACGAATGCCGTGCTGGATCAGTTCGGGCAGGATCGCTTCGTGCAGGCAGGCGCTCTCAATCGCCACCATCGCGCGTACGGCGCGCGCGATCAGAGCCAATTGCACGTCCGGAGCCCAGCCGTCCAGCGTGAGGTTGGCCATACCTGCTGCCTTCTGCCGTTTCAGCCCGCCAACGCGCTTGCTGAAATACTCGTCCAGATTGCTTGACGTAATCGCAATAAACTTGAGTCGCTCCAGGAGCGGGGTGCGCATGTCGATTGCCTCGTGCAGGACACGCCAGTTGAAATCGAGCCAACTCAACTCACGATTGTACACTTCATCAGAATTACTGAGCGCGTCGAGGGTCAAGGCGCCAAGCTCGAATTCAGGCGC
>CAIRNL010000002.1 GCA_903879975.1 uncultured Chloroflexota bacterium
CCATTGGCGATCTCGGTCTTGAGCTGATCCTGGTAAGAGGCGCCCTCGCTGCCACCCGGCTCATAGGCCAGGGCTATTCCTTCCAGCTTGGCATCGATCTCGTCACTGATGCTCTGATAGACACCGGCTTCTTCCTGGTTGTCTGGGCGCGTGCGCCAGCGGAGCGCAACGTCGCCTTCTGCGGCAGCAGGAGCCTCGGACACAGCCTCTTCGGCCGGCGCTTCGGTTGCCTCTGCCGGTGCGGCTTCGGCCGCAGCAGCCTCGGTCGGCGCCGCTTCATCAGCGGCCGGCGCTGCCGGCGCCGGAGTTGCCGCCCCACCACATGCGCTGATCAGCAGGCTGAACAGCACAAGCAGGCTGAGCAATATGCTCACTCGTTTGCTAGACATACTTACTCCTTTTGAAATGTAGTTGCACAACACTCTATGCAAAACAGCCGGCGACGCTGGATGCCACCCGTTGGCACACAGGTCGGCCTGGCCAGCCCTGCCAAAAACAACCCTACCGTAACTGCTCAGGCTACTGGCGGGGCACGATCAGTGATGCAAGTAGGAACGAAGGACGTGCCGAGCAGAGCCAAATGGAACGAGTCGAACACGCGCTGGTCGTTTTTTCGTGCGGCTGAGAGAGCCGCGGGTTTGGCAGAATGAGTTGGCGCCGGCTGCCGAGCGAAAACAGCCTGAGCCCTTCTGCTTGACCTTCATTCTGCGCAGATTGCGTTCGGCCTGATTGTTGTCGAACGGCGCATGAAAATCGCACATAAATGCCAGCACGCCGGCCTGATGCCGCTGTAAGCGGTCGAGCAGGTTCTTGGTTGGACTTTGCGGCTGGCAGCCACGCTTTTTCTGGGTTCACTATAGTCAGTGTGATTCATTGGAGCGATTTTACCACGGATTGAGTACTGATTAAAGAAAAGCCGTATCTTCTCAATAGTTCGTGGTATGACATTGTCAACAAAACGCTAGCGCCGCGCATATGCGAAATCTATGCTATAATCGTGCAGCGCTTGCGGATCAACGTGGAGGTTGTCGGCTCCGTGCGTGAGGTCTGGTATGTCCCGAGTACAAACACCACCCTCACCGCACCGTTGCCACCGGGGTATCGGGGCGGGTTCTGCCCCACGATTCATGCGCTGGTTCCCGCCCTCGGGCATGGTGCGAACGTGAGTCAACCCGCCCTGCTGACCTTCCTGCGGGATGTTGGCCTGACGATTGGCGCCGGCACGGTGGCGCGGATGCTGCTGGACCCGGAAGGCGAGCAGTTTGCCCCACACCCTGTTCCGGCGGCTGCAGCAGGCGCTGCCCTCCGAGACGGACATGACCGCTGCCGCCTTCCAGCAGTACCTGCTCATCGCCGGCATCAGACTCAATCGCCAGCAACCGCAGCAGGTCGGGGATGCGCTGGCGGTTGCGGCCTATCACGCGCAAACCCAGGTACCCGTGCTCGGCTGGCTGCTCAGCGATGGTCGAGGATGTGACCGTGTATGCGGCCTTGGATGACCGCATCAGCAAAACCGCCGATAAACGCGGCCGCTTGTTGGCGGTACTGAAACATCCCGACATTCCGCTGCATCATCATGACATGGAACTGGCGGCTCGTCGCCGGGTGCGCAAACGCGATGTGAGTTTCGGCCCTCAATCGCGAACGGGTGCGCAGGACTGGGACACCTTCCAAACCTTGGTGGCCACGGCGGCCAAACTCGGCGTGGGCTTTTTCCACTATCTCCGCGACCGGATCGTCACGCATGCGACCACGCCGACGTTAGCCGAACGGCTGGCCCAGCGGGTGGGGATCGCGGCACAACCAGCGGCCTGATCCAGTACTTTTGGAGAGGATACCATCGAGAGACTCATTCACACCCCAATCTTGCCCTATACAATAATTGTCAATTTGCACACGGAACTGATTCACCCGCACTTTGCGTGAAGGCGCCTCAACCAGTCACAGACATACCAAGAACATGTTTACGCAGCAAGTCGAACTTGGCTCGCCCATACCTGTTGCGCTTGAGGGGCTTCAGTCGATTCACCTGACCTCTCCCTCTCTGCCTGTCCTCCGTAGATGTCATTTTGTCTCCACCATCACCTGATCATTCCGGCTGAACAAATCGGGCAGTCTCGTCGACGCAATCGTGCGCCATTTTTTGAGCTGGCAGGACTCTGATCTCCGCTGCCCGTATGGCCGTGTTTGTAGAGCGATTTGACAAATCGATCTACCAGGTCACACGATACTGTCTGCGCAGGGTAGTTTAGGGCTTTATTACAGCCGTTTTGATTGTCCAAATTTCTGGGTCCACTATAGACCAGGGAGGAAACCATATGTCAATCCAGAGTGAAACACCAGCTACGCCGAATTCAGCGGCGAAAGCGAAGCATAACGGACGAAACGACCATAGATTGTAGTCAGTGCACGATCAACAGCATGACAGCTCATGGTATACTTACCTCAATGTGTTGGATGGGCTGTGACTCTGGCTATTTGTGACCTCACTACGAAGGGAACATGCGATGACAGTTGAACTGGAGCGGATGATTCTCCCCGAATACGCTGACGTCAAGATCGAAGTCAGCGTGTCGGCACGGATCAATGTCACTGATGTGGCCGCTCAGCGCAAAGTTAGCAGGCTCTTGCTCGATCTGGTCGGTACACAACTTTATGGTGAAAAACCAAGCCTGGTAGCAGGGCACCGTCTTGTATGGCGTGTGCCAGTGTGGCTTGGGCTGCCAAACGTCGGCCCAGTGGGGCAAGTGGCCACCCTCGACGTTGACACACAAACAGGCGAAGTACTCTACACTCAGCAACTCCTGGACGAGATAGCGGAGCGCGGTAATGTCCTGGCTCAACGTGCCACATCTGGTTGAGTCCAAACCGGGATGGTGCCTACCTGCCTGTGTTGCTATGGTTAGTGCGTTCTGGCAGCAGCCGCTTACCCAGGAAGACGTGGCGCGGTGGCTGGAAACCCAGCCAGTTGGTACACCAGCAAGCCGGATCGTACGTCTGGCGCGCCGGGGCTTTGATGTCGTTTACACTTCGGGTGCTCCGGCCACTTTAGCGGAATGGCTGGAGCAAGGCGTACCGCCCATTCTTTTTGTTCGTACAGGCGATCTACTCCCATATTGGACTGTGGATACGCCGCACGCCGTCGTCTTGGCTGGAATGGAAGGCGAAAACTGCGTACTCTTTGATCCCGGTCTTGACGTCACCCCTGCCTTTGTGTCCTTTGGCAATCTACTGCTTGCCTGGTTGCATACAGACGACGCCTATGCAATTCTGCGTCCGCTACATTAATCGACGCATGAAAGCGGCGCTGAATCAGTGGACGAACCGACGATTGAAAGTGGCCACTCCAATCACCTAGCGCGACCCTGTTGTGCCCCCCCATGGTGGCATAGTCTATATATCAGGAGGATCGCAGATGCCCGGAACAATGATAGATGTCCGCGAGGCACAAACCCAACTAATGCAACTGTTGACATTGGCCCTCAACGGCGGGGATATCGTTATCGCCAAAGATAATGTGCCGCTGGTTCGATTAGTTCCGGTCAAGCCTCAGAAAAAGGGGCGGACTGCCGGTTATCAGCTAGAGTTGGCTGAGACTTGGGCAGTCCCAATTCATTTGACAAGCGCCTCCAGAGGCCTATAATACCCACATACAGCGGTATCGCTTTCTGTTTGCCCCATGGAAAAACAGCGGAGTCCCTCGCTCATCGAGAGACTCATTCACACCCCAATCTTGCCATATACAATAATTGTCAATCTGCCCACGGAAGGTTCACCCGCACTTTGTGTGAAGGTGCCTCAACCAGCCACAGGCATACCAAGAACATGTTTACGCAGCAAGTCGAACGTGGCTCGCCCATACCTGTTGCGCTTGAGGAGCTTCAGTCGATTCCCTATAGTGGACCCAGAAATTTGGACAATCAAAACGGCTGAAATAAAGTCCTGAATTACCATGCGCAAACAGTATAGTGCGGCCTACAAGGCCGAAATTGTCAAAGAACTGCTGAAGGAAG
>CAIRNL010000003.1 GCA_903879975.1 uncultured Chloroflexota bacterium
AGGTACTTGCTCACACTGTATGCGTCTTCATCAATCTGTTACTTGGTCGTCCACCGCTCGACCTGGACGACCTTGTCACCAGCTAGAAAGTTGCACATTGGGTACAAAGCTCCCAGCTCACCCTCCAGACCGCTTCGTGCTCTTGATGTCTTCGTGGCAGGGCTTTCCGCTCAGATCCTGCTCGGCAAGCTCAAGGTAGCCCGGCTGCCTGCGCGGCCTGCTGCGTTGGTTCCAACTCCTCCCACATGGTCTTCAGCGTCACGTCCGCCAGGACGAAGTCGCTCAGCGGCGGCACCCCTTCGGCCGTCGCCACACCCGGCGTCACCGGGTACTCGAAGTTCAGTTCGGCATAGATCTTCTGCCCTTGCGGCGAGAGCATGAAATCAATGAAGAGTTTCGCCAGTTCTGGATGGCGGGCGCCCTCGACGATGCCGGCGTTGGTGCTGTTGACGATCAAGCCCATGCCACCCTCTTCCTGATCTGGATAGACGACAGCCACCGGGGCGCCCTCGGCCTTGGAGAGGTGATAGTAGTAGTGGTTGACCAGCCCCACGGCCAGTTCGCCGGCGCCGACGGCCTTGCGCACATCCGTGTGGCCGCCGAACCATTGGGTGTCGTTGGCGGCCAGACCTTGTACGAAGGTGGTCATTCTCTCTTCACCCAGCAGGTGGCGCATGGCGACAAGCTGAGCAACCATCGCGCCGTTGCGGCTGTCCGCTGCACCGATCTGCCCCTTCCACTGCAGATCGGTCAGATCCATCAGGGTAGTGGGCGCCTCTTCCGGCGTCACCAGGTCGGTGTTGTACATGATCACGCGCGGGCGCAGTGTCAGCGCAACCCAGTTCCCGTCGCCGGCACGGTAGCTCTCAGGCACGGCCAGCACTGCCGGCGAATCATTGGGTACAAAAAGCCCTTGCTCTGCCAGGCTCTCCATTGTCAGCGTATCGCTGTTGACGAGCAGATCGGCCTGTGGGTTAGCGCGCTCTTCGAGCAGCTTGGCCGCCAGCTCACCGTTGCTGCCGGTCAGCATCGTCACCTTGACGGCGGGGTAGTCCTGGTTGAAGGCCTCGATCACCGGTTTGAACAGTGATTCGGAACGCGAAGTGTAGACGATCAACTCGCCGGACAGACTATCGCCGGCTATGACCGCTTCCTCGGCTGCCGGCGCTCCCGGCGTTGCACAGCCGGCCAGCATCATGACCATCAGCGAGAGCGGTACCACAAGACGATTCAGCACGTTACGTTTCATCAAGACTCCCCTCTACAAATTGATCCCTGCTGTTGAGTGACTTCATCGCCGCACAGCACGATCCATAATCCCTAGTTCGGCTATCCGGACAGTGTTAGCCTAGGGGCTGAGGGGCATATGTTGTGAAAGAAATCTTACAATTCAAGATGCGGCATGAATTGCCAGCTTACTTTAGCACGGTTAATGGATTTGACCGGACACGGTAAACACACGAAAAGGGAGCTGGCCCTACTCACCAGGTTGCGCAGCGCCGACCTGTGCTACTGGCGAAACTCGCTGCCGCTTGACACCCCGACGGTCGTGCGCTAGACTTGGAACATCAGCGACGTAACCGGTTACCTTTTTTGTTGTCCATGCGCAAACAGCCGGTATCAACCATTCGCGATGTCGCGCGTGCAGCCAACGTGAGCACGGCGACGGTCTCGCATGTCTTCAACGGCACGCGACCTGTCTCTGCCG
>CAIRNL010000004.1 GCA_903879975.1 uncultured Chloroflexota bacterium
ACATGCGCCGCAGCCGCTGACGTGGGGAGAACGGATCAGGCCAAGTGCGCCGTCACTGAGCAGGCGGGAGGGCGGCGATCACGCTTTGAGGGGGATGGCCGCCTTGCAGTAGGGGCACTGCGCTGTGGTTACCCCCGTCCAGACCACGTTCTCTGCGCTGATTGCGGCGCCGCAGGTGGGACAGTTGGCCGGTACGGACAGGACAGCCTGCCGCGCAGACCGCGCGACCTCTGCCTTTTCCTCGTCGCGTTTGGCCATCATCTGCAAAGCGGCCTGGGTGATGCCACTGATCGCCACGAGGACCAGGATGCCGGGGAACCAGTTGTTGGTGTAGAAGAGGATCGCCAGGCCGACAAGCCAGATGCCGGACTGGACTGCCGCGTAAAAGCCGGTCAATTCTCGTTCCTTGGGTTTTGCGTCGCTCACTTGGCTGCCTCCGTAGGCTGATGTGGTATGGATGCTGCCGAATGCTCTCCCACTCATTGTACGCAGGATCGCACCGGCAGCGCAACATGACGCCGGAAGCCGTCGGGGGACTGCTTCACGTTGGAGGCAACTGATGTTCTCAAGCGGAACGGCACTCCCGCAGTCGATCCGGCGCTGTGCTGGGTTGCGCGTTGAACGCTGCAACCCAGCACGGTGTCACCGGTCGATCAACTGGGGAACCAGCCGGCCTCGGTCTTGGAGCACTTGGCGTTCTGTGGCTCCTTGTTAGGGAAGAGCCGCAGGTGCTGCGTTTGGTCTGCTGTACAGTTCTGCCAGAGCACGATCTGTGGCTCCATCTGAATTGACCCCATGTTCGGTGCATTCCAGGCGCCATTGGAGACGAAGCAGTTGGATTGATGGATCTGCTGTTGCGCGCACTGGCTGTAGTTGCCGAACTGTGTGGCCGGGCCGGAGGAGGGCGGCGCAAAGTTCGTGCCCGACGGCGGCGGCGGTGGCGCAGGAGCCGGCGGAACTGGCATCGGGCCAGGTGACGGTTTGAAGTATTGCCAGGAGGCATAGAGATAGGCTGGGCCAGAGTACTGCACGTAATCGATCTGAATGAAGTGATTGCCCTGGGCCAGGGGCACGCTGATCGCCACCGGCTTACCGGGGATATTCTGGCCGACGGTGTTGGCATACAGGACGCCGTCCACGTACAGTGCGAACGCGTCGTCGGCGACAATTTGGAAGGTATAGTTGCCTGCGTAGAAGAATGAGCTGGTGGTGAGCCGAGCGCTCCAGTTTTGCGGCGGCACACCCGGCACCGGTGGCATGTCGCTGCCCCAGTTGTAGGAAATGGCGTTGGCATACTCCGTGTAAATCGGAGCCCCGGCCCAGTTGGGATTGTTGAAGTAGGTGACCTGCCAGGGGCTGGTCGTCTGTGCCCGTGCAGCCTGCGGCAGCGCAACTGCGCCCCAGATCAGCGTCAGCACCGCCAGCGCAAGAAGTGTTCGTTTCATGGTTGTTGTTTTCCTTCGCTTTCCATGCGGATCGATAGCGGGTCAAACACTGCCGTCTATGAACCGGGCTCGGGCGTTGGCACGTCGAGTTGTTCCGGCTCGTCCTCGCGTCCCTCCACGATGGTGAGCGTGCCTGAGAGCGGATTCTCCGCATCCATGCGCCCCACCCAGACACCATAGAAACCAGCCGGCGCCGGTACGTCGACACGAGGATTGGCGTTGGCGGCCCGCTCATGGTCGTCGTTGCAGAAGAAAGCATCCTCGCCGGCAACAACCAGCGTGGCGTCGGCATCGCCTTCAAAGAAGATGCGCAGATACTCTGCTTCGCCGGCATACTCGATCAGGTAGTCTGGCGGCCCTTCCGTGACCAAGCCACTGCATACGACATCGTTGGCATCCTCGGGCTGCAGGCGGAAGGCGGGCAGCTCACCCTCTACCGTGAGTTCCACCGTCACCGGATCGCTGCCACCTTCGATGACGGCGTCAGGTGCCAGTGCTTCCTCCACAGGCGCCTGCATGGCTGCTGCGCTTTCGTCGGGTATGGGTACGATCTCCTCAGCCGGCAAGGTGTCGCGCTTGACCAGTTCATCGAGGGCAAAGGTGCTGAGCGATACATCGTTGCGCGCGGTGATGACCAGCAGGCCGGGGATCAGTTGTTGCTCCTCGAAAGTACCGACGAAGATCTGATAGGTGCCGGTCATAGGGCTGGCCATGGTGATCGAGGCATCCAATACATGATCCGACACGTCGTCGTTGCAGAGATAGGAGCCGTCAGGCAACTGAACAGTGAGCGTCGAGTCATGGTCGCTGAAAAAGAAGACGGTCGCCTGTTCGACCTGCCCCTGCCAGTTGACGGAGACGACCGGCTTATCGTTGATCCACCCCACGCACTCCTCATCCAGGGTCGACGAATCGACCTCGCCGCCACCATTCACGCTGACGAGGAATGGATCGAGGACAAAGCCTTGTTGGAAATCGACCGAAATATAGGCGCTCGGTTCGGCCGCGGGCTCTGTGGGGGCGCCGGCTGCCGGCTCAGCACTCTGTGCGGCGACGGCCCCGCCAAACCAGACAAGCATTGCCAGGGCAGCCAAGAGCGCGAGAATTTTTCTCATATTGGAACTCCTTGCTAGATCGTGGATGGACACCGTTGTGGCGACGATTCTATTGTGCATGGAATCGCGCTCATTGCCAATTACGTTCCGCGTCAGGTTCTGGTTCCTGGCAGCCGGGCTGGCGCAATTCCCCACCCTATCGACGGGTGCGCGCCCAGCGGAAGTCGTCCCATCCTGGCCGGCGGTTTCGTCCGTATGGGCGAGTTGGTTACAATAGATGGATACTTTTCTCACCTACAGGACGAGTGAATAGCCCAATGCATGATCTCGAAGCGATCCACACCTTTGTCTGTGAGCACCTGTATCCGCTGGAGCCGCGGCTGCTGCAAGAGGGCTTCGCTGCCGTCCTGCCGCAGCTGGATGCGTTGCGCAACGCGGTCCAGTCATCGGGGTGGTGGGCGCCGCACCTGCCGCCTGCGTACGGTGGGATGGGGTTGGCGCTGAGTGAGTTCGCCCGGGTGAGTGAGGTGCTGGGCCGCAGCCCGCTGGGTCACTTCACCTTCAACTGTGCGGCGCCAGACATCGGCAACATGGAACTATTGTCTGCGCATGGCAGCGCGCAGCAACAGGAACAGTGGCTGCGCCCGCTGGCTGCCGGCGCAATCCGCAGTTGCTTTGCCATGACGGAACCGGAACATGCAGGTTCCAACCCTGTGTGGATGAGCACAACAGCGCGGCGCGAAGGCGATGAGTACGTCATTGACGGCCACAAGTGGTTCACCACCGCCGCCGACGGCGCTGCCTTTGCCGTGGTCATGGCTGTGACAGATGCGGAGAACCCCAAGGCGCACCGTCGCGCCTCGCAGATCATCGTGCCGCTGGATACACCGGGCTTCACGCGGGTGCGCAACATCGCCCTCATGGGCGAGCGAGGCAGTGGCTGGCTGAGCCATAGCGAGGTGCGCTTTGCAGGCTGTCGCGTGCCCGTGAGCAACCGGATCGGTGCGGAAGGGGCGGGCTTTGCCCTGGCGCAGGAACGGCTGGGGCCGGGCCGCATCCACCACTGCATGCGCTGGATCGGCATCTGCGAACGCGCCTTGGACCTGCTGTGTCGCTACGCTGTGGGGCGCCAATTGGCCCCTGGTCGTCCGATTGCCAGCCAGCAGGTAGTGCAGCATTGGATCGCCGACAGCCGCGCCGACATCGACGCCGCGCGCCTGCTCGTGCTCGACGCTGCGGCGAAGATCGACAGTGTCGGTGCGGCGGCGGCGCGCGTCGAAATTTCGACGATCAAGTTCTTTGTGGCCAACGTCCTGCAGCGCACACTGGACCGTGCTATCCAGGTGCATGGTGGGCTAGGCGTCACGGACGACACCCTGCTCGCCTTCTGGTGGCGCCACGAGCGCGCTGCGCGCATTTATGATGGTGCCGACGAGGTGCACAAGGATGTGGTGGCGCGGCATGTGCTGCGCGGGTACGGGTTCGACACGCGCCAGTCGTCTTGACCTGCGCGGCGGGGACCGTGCCGATGACTCGCCGGCGCCCGTCCGTTGTTCCGGGCAAACGGCCTGGGGCTTCACCTCACGCTGGGTCTGATGGCCGGTGCGCAGCTTGATGGAGCTGTCGGAGCACCCGCGCATCCCCCTCGCGACGCGTGAGGCGCCGCACGTCCATTTCCTCCAGCACTGCCTGGGCATACTTGCGGCTGGTCTGGAATTGATCGCGCACTTCGGCCAGGGTGATGGCATCGTGGCTGCGCAGGTGCTCGACAATGTGCTCGACCATCGCGTCGAAGTCGGAGTGCAGCAGGAGCACATCCCCGCCCAGCCGCAGCAGCTCCCCCCGTTCGACAAGCATCTCCAGCAGCTCGCCATCCTGCCCCAGCAGCGCCAGTGTGTCCTGCAGATTGGGCGGCACATAGGGCGTGGCAGCGTAGGCGGCCAGCAGGCGGTCGATGCGCTGTTGTTGCACAGGCGAGGGCGTGGGCGTGAAAGTGGGCAGCCAGAGAGCGTTGTCGTCTGCGGCCAGCGCGCCATCCTGCTCCAATGCTGCGAGCAGCGCGTTGAAAGGGCGAACCGCAAGCGCTGCTGCGGGCAGCAACGCCTGGAGCTTGCTGCGCGCCTCGCTGCGCGGCAGGCCGCGGCGCAGCGGGTACTGGCGGTGGTAGCTCGCCAGCAGGTCGACGAGCGCTGCGCGCAGGCGGGTCCAATCGGTGAGCGAGAGCAGCAGTGGCTCGCCGGCGCCGCTGATTTCGACGACAGCGCCCTGGCTGCGCAATTCGCCGAGTGCCACTGTGCCATCACTTGCATCTATTTCACTGGCCGCAATGAGGGCAGCAGGCGTGCTCAGCGGGTGACGTTCCAGCGTGTGGAGCAGGATTTCATCGGGCAGCCCGTGGGCAAGCGTCGCCAGGCAGGCCAGGGCTTTGGGATCGTGGCGGCGCCAGCGCCGCCGCGGGTGCGGGCTGAGGAGGAGTCCGCCGCCGAGCGTGGCACTGGGGCTGGGCTGGCGCAGAATGAAGCGATCGCCGGCCGCGACGACGGCTGGGCGGTGCAGGCGCAACTGGATGAAGGCCTCGCCGCCGGGTTCGAGCAACTCGGTTCCCAGCAGGCGGACATGTGCGGGGATCTCAGCGGCGCCGGCAAAGAAATCGACGAGCTGGTTGTGTTGGAGGGGGTGGGCCGCATCGGCCAGCAGACGGAAGCGGGCGTCGACCAACAACGTCGGCTCCAGCATACCGGGCCGGGCGATGACATCGCCGCGGCGCAACTCGGCAGTGGCCACACTGGTGAGGTTGATAGCCAGCCGGCTGCCCGGCACCGCCGTCTCCACCTGGCGCCTGTGTGTCTGCAGGCTGCGAATGCGCGCGGGCTTGTGGCTCGGCAAAATCTCCACAGCGTCGCCCACGGCCAGGGTACCGTCCAACAGCGTGCCCGTCACGATCGTACCAAAGCCGCTCAGCGTGAAGACACGGTCGATGGGCAGGCGCGGGCGGCCGCGGTTGCGGCGTGGCGGCAGATTGGCCAACACAGTGGACACTGTACGGCGCAGCGTGTCCAGCCCGGCGCCCGTGGTGGCGCTCACGGGCACAATGGGTGCGTTACGCAGCTGGGTCGTCGACAGCAGCTCGGTGATATCGAGTTCGACGAGTTCGAGCCATTCGGGATCGTCGATCAGGTCGATTTTGGTGAGGGCGACCACCGCGGCGGGCACAGTCAGCAGGTCGAGAATGGCGAGGTGCTCGCGCGTCTGCGGCATGACGCCTTCGTCTGCGGCGATGACCAGCACAGCTGCATCGATGCCGCCGACACCGGCCAGCATATTTTTGATAAAGTCGATATGGCCGGGGACATCGATGATGCCAGCGCTCTCTGTGCGCTGCGGGGCGCCCGGCACAGGCAACTCGATCCAGGCGAACCCCAGATCGATCGTCATGCCGCGCGCCTTTTCTTCTTTGAGACGATCCGGATCGATGCCGGTCAAGGCATGGACGAGCGTGGATTTACCGTGGTCGACGTGTCCGGCGGTGCCGATAACGCGCATGATCGCTCAGAGCTTCTGCCCGTTGCCCGGCGTCTGCGATTCGCCTGTGGTGATACCGGCTGTCCGGCGCTGGCCACTTTGTGCAGCAAAGAGCTCGGCATTGCGGCGCTGGCGTTGCCACGCTTCCTCCATGGCGCGCACCTTTTCGTCGCGGTCTTTGAATGCCTTTTGTATGCCGTCGAGCCAGGAGTCGGCCAGGGTGTTGAAATAGGCGCCATAGGTTTCCTGCAACTTCCAGAGCTGGTCGAACAGCGTTTCGAGCATCTTCAGATCGTGTTGTAGCGGCGCAAAGCGTTCGGTGACGTCCTTGTTGTGTTTGTCCTGCTCCGTCCAGAGATGTTCCTGGCGCAACTCCCCTTTGCGGCGACGACGCTCGTAATCCTCGCGGAATTCATCCATCTCGCGGCGGAGGCGTTCTTCGGCCAGCCGCTGCAGTTCAGAGACCTGGCTCTGTTCGCGCAGGATGAGATCTTTGAACTCCTGCATCTCGCCGACGGCACGGCGGCTGACGTCGATCTGCTGGGCAAAGTTTTGAATGCGTTCGTAGGCCTGGGCAACGATCGACTTCTGCTCGTCGATCATCTCCTGCCAGCGGGTGAGCACCTGCTCGCGGTCGACGACCATGACACGCGTGCGCTCCATGAACTTGACCTGCTCTTCGCGCAGCTGGTCGATCATCGACGGCAACCTCTCCATCTCGGTCGCAGTCTTGCGAATGTTCTCGTCCAGGAGCGGCAGGCGGCCGGCGGTCGCTTCCGACCGCTTGAAGAGTTCGACCGTCTCCTGTTGTAGCTGGGCAATGCGTTTCGTGTCGCTGGTACGCTGTTCGACGAGGAAGGGGATCTGCCGCGTGCGCTCCTCGATTTCCTTGGACAGGCCGCCGATCTGGTTGCGCATACTCAAGATAAGTTCGCCTAGACGATCGTCCTCAGCGACGCGCAGCTGGATCGATTCTTCCAGCCGGCCGAGGCGCGGCAGTTCGCGGCGCACCTCGCTGATCTCGCGGCTGAGCATCTCGCGATCGGCCATACGGGCTCGTTCCAGTTCACGCTGGCCCGAGACACGTTCGGCGTAGGCACGATCCACCAGGTTCACCAGCTCGGTTTTGGTGTTTTGGATCGACTGATCGACCTGGTTGAAGCGGGTCAGCTGCGCCTGGGTCCCGGCTAACTTGCCTTCCAGGTCCTGGATGCGACGCGCCTGCTCGATGATGTCGGCAGACTGCGCCTCGGCGCGTTGCTGCAAACGTGCAATTTCAGCGCGGTCACGGCGATGTTCCTCATCGAGCCATGTCACCATCTGTGCGAGTTGAGTTAGGTCCATCAGTCTGTCACCTTGCCTGTAGGATCGACCGGCTGCACACGGGATGCGGCACTCTGCTGTGCAGCAGTATACCATTGTGCAGCGGGCAAACTCAAACACATTGGGTTGGAAGGGCATCAGCGCGAAATTTGGCGCATACCGCCACAGGTTTGACCGATGATCGCCCGCGCTGCTACAATGGCCATCATTATAAGCATTGAGTATGTTTGAGGCGCTTTCGATCTATCAAAACCCACCCCAGTGGCACTGCTCGCCGTAGAAACGTATGCGTATAGGCGTCGATGCCCGGCTGATGTACTACCAGCCAGCCGGAATCAGTAGATACACCTGGCATCTGTTACAGGCTCTGGCAGAACT
The DNA here is from genome assembly GCA_903879975.1 of uncultured Chloroflexota bacterium. GTDB lineage: Bacteria > Chloroflexota > Anaerolineae > Caldilineales > Caldilineaceae > Caldilinea. Next base: position 7,724 of record CAIRNL010000004.1, read on the forward strand.
CGACAGCGCAGACGAGTTTATTGTCTTTCAACAGCGAAACCACAAGGTGCCACTCATCCAGCAGGCGAACTTTCGGCGCGCTACACTCTACGCGCCGGTGCATCACCGTCTGGAGCAGTCGATCTTGGTGGCTGAGCTGATGCGTTTCCGGCTGGACCTTCTCCACAGCACCGATTTCATCCCGCCGCTTTACTCGCCGGTCAAGTCGGTCATCACTGTGCATGACCTGGCTTTTTTGCACTACCCGCATTTTCTCACTGCCGCCAGCGCAGCGTACTATGGCCAGATCGACAAGGCCGTGAGCCATGCCGCGCATGTCATTGTTCCGAGCGAGCACACCAAGCAGGACCTGATCGCGCAGTTGGGCGTGCCAGGCGACCGTGTGTCGGTCATCTACGAGGCAGCCAACCCGCTTTTTGGGCCGCTCCCAGCCGCAGCGACACGCGAGATAGTGTGCGCACGCTATGGCCTGCCCGAGCGATTTGTACTGGCGGTCGGCACGATTGAGCCGCGCAAGAATATCAACGGGCTATTGCACGCCTTTGCCCACCTACGCCAGAAGTATGCAATCGGTGATGTGGCCCTTGCCATTGCCGGCGGCAAAGGGTGGCTGTATGAGGAAACGCTCGATCTGATCGATAAACTGGGCATCGGTAAAGAGGTGTATTTGCTGGGCCGTGTGCCCGACGAAGACCTTCACCGGCTTTACGTGGCGTCACGTTGCCACATCCACCCGGCTTACTACGAGGGCTTCGGCCTGCCGCCGCTGGAGGCGATGGCATGTGGCACGCCGACGATCGTCAGCAACGTCAGCAGCCTGCCCGAAGTGGTAGGGGACGCAGCGCTGCTGGTCAACCCGCATGACACGGAGGAGATGGCTGTCGCCATGCACCGCTTGCTGAACGACGATGACCTGCATGCCGAGTTGAGCGAGAAGGGTGTGCAGCGGGCGCGTGTCTTCAGCTGGCAGCGGGCAGCACAGCGCACGCTCGAGGTCTATCAGGCCGTCGCCCAGGCTCGGCTCATCCCCTCGGCGCGCAGCACGGCCAAGACGACCCCTGAGCAGGGACTGTGATGTCGGCACGCGCCGGCTTCGGAAGTCTTACCGGCTGGCGGCTTGCTGACCTATGCAGATTCTGATCATCACGCCCCAGCTGCCCTACCCGCCGCGGCAGGGCACGACCATTCGCAACTACAACCTCATTCGGGGGTTGGCGGCAAATCACACCGTCGACCTGCTCACCTTTCTGGCGCCGGGTGAGGCGCCTACTGTCGACAATCCGCTGCTGAGCCTGTGTGGCCGTGTTGCCTACGTAGAGCAACCGCTGCGCACGACGGCCGATCGCATCCGTTCGACGGCCACCACACTGACTCCCGATATGGGGTTGCGCCTGGAAAGCCCGACGATGCACGCGCTGGTACGGGCGTGGTGCCGGGCGACGAAATATGACGTTGTCCAGGTGGAGGGGATCGAGCTGGCCCAGTATGGTATGGCCGTCGCCGGGCGCCGCACTGCGCCGGATCGCCCAGCTCTTGTTTTTGACGACCACAACTGCGAGTACCTGCTGCAACAACGCAATGCGCTGACCGACCTGCGCCGGGTGCAGCGCTGGCCGGCAGCTGCTTACAGCCTGACGCAGTGGCAGAAGTTGCGCCGCTATGAGCGTGCCATCCTGCGGGCGGCCGATGCCGTCTTGGCGGTCAGCGAGGCAGACCGGCGGGCGCTGGCGCCCCTGGCGGGCGACACGCCGCTGGCCTTGATTTCCAACGGCATCGACACGGAGGCGTACAAGCCACAGCCCGAGCCGCTGCCGTCCAGCACCAATGTGGTCTTCACTGGTAAAATGGATTATCGGCCCAATATCGACGCCGTCCTATGGTTTGCACACGAGGTGCTGCCGCGTATCGTGGCGCTCGAGCCAGAGACCCGCTTTCAAATCGTGGGCATGAACCCACACAACCGGCTCGACGTGCTGCGCAAGCAGGCCAATATTGAGATCACCGGCGCGGTGGACGATACACGGCGCTACATTCAGCAGGCGGCTGCCTATGTGATTCCCATGCGCATCGGGGGCGGCACTCGCTTCAAGGCGCTGGAAGCCATGGCGTGCGGTGTGCCTATCGTGAGCACGACGCTGGGTATCGAGGGGATCGCTGTGACAGATGGCCGGGAGCTCTTGCTGGCCGATGCGCCGGATGTCTTTGCGGCAGCGGTGGTGCGCCTGATGCGCGATACACGGGCTGGCGGTGCACTGCGCCGCCAGCTGGGCGAACAAGGCCGCCGTCTCGTCGAGTCCACCTATTCGTGGGAGCACATCATTCCGCGACTCGAAAGCGTGCTGGCTGCGGCTGTGCAGCGGGCATAACGGCAGCGTCCACGTTCCTGATCGTCATACTGCTGGCCGGCACGATGGCCGAAATCAACCCTCTGGCGCAGTGGCTGAAAGGAGCTACCCATGTCGGATGCACAAGGTCTGCGAGTCGGGTTCATCGGCAGTGGATGGCCGCATCGCGTGCAGATTGCAGCGTTCCGGGCTGGCGGCCTCATGCCCTATGCGATCGCCTCGGCCCGTGAAGAGAATGCGCGGCACGTTGCGGCGTCGCACGGGCTGGCGCGCGCTTTTACCGAGTGGCAGGAATTGGTGGCGGATGAGGCGGTCGATCTCGTCAGTATCTGCACACCGCCACACCTGCACCGTGTGATCGCCGAAGCCGCATTGGCGGCCGGTAAGCATGTTCTCTGTGAGAAGCCGACGGCCTTGAACGGGATGGAGGCCGAGGCAATGCTGGCGGCAGCACAGGCTGCGCCGGGCCGTCTGGCCATCATCGACCACGAATTACGTTTTCATCCGCAACGATTGCAGATGCGCCATCTGATCCAGGAAGGGTACGTGGGCAGCGTGGTGCAGGCGCGCTTCGACCGGCTGGGCAGCGAGCGGCTCAAGCCCGACGTGGCGTGGAACTGGTGGAGTGATGCGGCGCGCGGCGGCGGCATGCTGGGTGCGCTCGGCAGCCATCTCATCGACCTGGCGCGCTGGATGATTGGACGGATCGAGAGCCTGACCGCTCAGTTACAGATTGGCCCTCTCTATCGAGCCGAGCGTGAAAGTGGACAGGTGCATCTGGTGACAGCGGACGATCATGCCGACCTGCTGTTGCGTTTTGTCAACGGTGCCATGGGTGCGATTACTGTGAGCGGAATCACGCCAGGCGGCTATGGCATGTCGATTCTGGTTGTGGGCACCGACGGCGCGCTGAGGCTGGACAACCAGGACCAGCTTTTCGGCATGCAGGGCAATTATCCGGACGGCGCATGGGAACCGATCCGCTGCATGTCGCCATCCGCCCCCCTGGCTGAATTGCCCAGCCAGGGGCCGTTCGCCGTGGGCAGCTATTACCTGGCGCAGGCGCTGGCCACATCACTGCCGATGGGGAAGACCCTGCTCGAGGACGCCGCCAGTTTCTATGATGGGCTGGTCGTGCAGCGCGCCATGGATGCAGCACGCCGCGCGCACGCCGATCGCACCTGGGAGAGTCTTTGATGGGGCGTTGTAGAAGGGCAGCGCCTTGCAAGCGCCATGCAGCCGTCACCTTCCAGACTGGATACCGCTTTCACCTTCCTGACTGACCCGTGGTAAAATCAAGTACAGAGAGGTGTGTTCTCTCGGATGCCTCTATCCTGCTGGCATCCCCGCATGCAGGCGGTTTGTACTGATTGAGAAAAGCAGCAAGGAGATAGGTAAATATGGCATATAGCTACAAGAACTCAAAGGGGAATACGTATTACTTGCACTCGCGTGTGACCACACTGAAGAACGGCAAGACGCAGACCATCTTTTTTTTCGCCAAGGAGCCCAAGGAAGGTGTGCTCAACGAGGTGCCGGCTGGCTACACGGTCGCCGAGAGCAAGAATGGTCTTCCTGTTTTGAAGAAGGCATAGTTTTAGGGCGTGGCCAGTGACTCGTGGCTCGTGACCTTTTGTCCATTGAGGTTTTATTTTTCCAACACCCTATCAAATGACAGGAGCCATCCCAAAATTTGGGATGGCTCCTGTTTTCTGACTGGTTCACAGTGAACGCCGTGCGGGCGGTATTGGGGGATGGCGATCAGGAGCGGTGTTCGTGGCCGTGGCCATGCGCGTGGCCGTGCTCCAATTCCTCGGACAAGGCTGGGCGTACGCCGATGATTCGGACCTCGAAGTGGAGCGTCTCACCGGCCAGCCAATGATTGGTATCGACCACGATGCCGTCGGGGCGGATCTCGGTGATGAATGCCTCGATCTCCTCCCCGCTTTCCTCGTCGACCAGCTCGAGTGCCATGCCGGGTTCCAACTCCACGTCGTCATCAAAAGCGTCCAGCGGCAGCAATTGGCAGCCGTCTGGGTCATAGTCGCCGTACGCCAGGTCTGGCGTCACCACGATTTCTTTTTCTTCGCCGACACTCATGCCGTAGAGGGCTGCTTCCAGGCCGGGGATAATCTCCCCGTGCCCCTGCAAGTACTCCAAGGGGCCATCCGTTGTCGAGCTATCCACAACCTCGCCGTCTGCCAGCGTGAGTGTGTACTCGATGCGCACCACCATGTCGTCCGCAACAACGAGGTTTTTGCCGTTCATCACGCTGCGCCGCCGATTTTGACGACGTTGGCAGCAGCGGCGCCCTTCGGCCCCTGCTCCATTGTGAACTCAACCCGCTCGCCTTCGGCCAGGGACTTGAAGCCTTGTCCAGTGACTGCGGAATAGTGGACGAAGACGTCACCGCCGCCGTCTCGGGCAATGAAGCCATAGCCCTTGGCATCGTTAAACCATTTGACAGTGCCGGTTATGCGCTCGCTCATTTCAACTTCTCCTTTACTGTAGCGCTCGATTGAAACCGGGCGGCCGCCCAGTTCGGTCTCATCATCAAAAACACCCGGACGCGGGGTGTCCGGGTGGCAGAAGGCAACAACCGAAAACAAAAGCAGCCGTCCTATGTTGAGACTATACGAGGATTTGCGATTTCAGTCAAGTAGTGGTCATAATTCTAGACCTGAGATCGCGTGTTTCACGTCACCGGCGCGTACTCAGCCACGCAAAGGATTTTTGCATGAGCCATGAAGTTTTAGCCTGGATCGAAGACGAACTGGCCCAGCTCGATGCGGCAGGCCTCCGTACTACCCTTCGTACGATCGACTCCCCCATGGATGCGCGCGTGACGATTGGCGGCCAGCGCGTCCTCAACTTTTGTGCCAACAACTACCTGGGTCTGGCCAACCATCCACGCCTGCGCGAGGCTGCCAAGCATGCGATCGATCGGTTTGGCATCGGCCCGGGCGCTGTGCGCACCATTGCCGGCACGATGTCGCTGCATCTGGAATTGGAGCAGAAGTTGGCTGCGTTCAAGCATGCCGAGGCTTGCATCACGTTCCAGAGTGGTTTTACTGCCAACCTGGCAACGGTGCCGGCGCTGATGGGGGAGGGCGACCTGATCTTTTCGGATGAGCTCAACCACGCCAGCATTATCGACGCGTGCCGGCTGAGCAAGGCGCGTACCATCCGCTACGCGCACAATGATATGAGCGATCTGCGCCGCCAACTGGCCGCGCATGAGCAGTTTCGCCGCCGGCTCATCGTCAGTGACGGGGTCTTCAGCATGGACGGTGACATTGCCCCGCTGGATCAGCTGTGCGAGATTGCCGAGGAGCACGGCGCCATGCTCATGGTGGACGACGCCCACGGCGAAGGCGTGCTCGGGCGCGGGGGACGCGGCATTGTCGATCATTTTGGGCTGCACGGCCGCGTCGATATTGAAGTAGGCACGCTGAGCAAGGCCTTCGGTGTAGTGGGTGGACTCGTGGCCGGCAAAAAGCCGATCGTGGACTGGCTGCGCCAACGCGGGCGCCCCTTCCTCTTTTCCAGCGCGATGACCGTGCCCGATGTGGCGGCCTGCATCGAAGCCGTCAATCTCCTCGCCGAGTCGGACGAACTGGTGGCGCGCCTGTGGCAGAACGCACGCGTTGTGCGTGACGGGATGCAGGCACTCGGCTTCGATACCGGGCACAGCCAGACGCCCATCGTGCCGATCCTGCTCGGTGACGCGTCGCTGGCGCAGGAATTCAGCCGGCGCCTGTTTGCCCGGGGGCTGTTTGCCATGGCCATCGGCTACCCGACCGTGCCCATGGGCAAGGCGCGCATCCGTGTGATGAATTCGGCAGCACACAGCCCGGCGGACCTAGAAGAGGCGCTGGACATCTTCGCAGCAGTTGGCAAAGAACTGAAGGTCATCGAAAAGTAGAGGACGAAACAGAGCCATCTGCCATGCGCAAACGAGTCATCTTCATTACTGGCGCCAGCGGTGAAGTCGGGCAGGCGCTGCTCAGAGCGCTGGCCCAGAACCCGCAGAATCAACTCCTGACAATGGATTTGCATCCGTTGCCCCCTGAACTGCGCGCGCTGAGCGCCCATGTCGAGGGCGATTTGCTCAATATGCGCCTGCTGGCCCGGCTCGTCAGCGAATATGAGATCGACGCGATTTATCACCTGGCGGCACTGCTCTCGACGCGGGCCGAAATTCAACCGGAAGAGGCGCACCAGGTCAACGTCGAGGCGACATTGCAACTGCTCAAGATTGCAGCCGACGAGAGCCAATGGCGCAAACGCCCGGTCCAATTCATCTTCCCGAGTTCGATTGCGGCGTACGGTCTGCCCGATCGTGCGACAAAGGCGCACTTCCAGCGTGTGCGTGAGTTCGAGTGGAACCAGCCGCGCACGATGTACGGCTGCAACAAGCTCTATTGCGAGCAATTGGGGAGTTACTTCAGCCGCCACTATCGCCAGCTTGCCGTCGAACAGCCGCCGACGATCGACTTTCGCAGCGTCCGTTTTCCCGGCCTGATCAGCGCCGACACGCTGCCATCGGGTGGGACGAGCGACTACGCGCCGGAAATGATCCACGCTGCCGCGCAAGGCATCCCCTATGCCTGCTTTGTGCGTGAAGAGGCGCGCATCCCCTTCATGGTCATGCCCGATGCCGTGCGTGCCCTGCTCCTGCTGGCCTGCGCCCCGCGCCAGCGGCTGACACGGCAGATCTACAACGTCACCAGTTTCAGCCTCTCGGCTGCTCAGATTCGTACCCGCGTGCTGGCTGCCTTCCCCGACGCTGACGTGACCTTCCGTCCAGATGTCAAGCGCGAGGCCATCATCGACTCCTGGCCGGCTGACATCGACGACAGTGCAGCGCGTATGGACTGGGACTGGGCGCCGGCGTATGATGTCGACCGCGCGTTCAGCGACTACCTGATCCCCAGAATCAAAGAGCGATACACGCGACCCTAAACCGAACCTGCACCGTACGGCATGCTCGTCTGGAGACTCGCCGGTCTGGATCGCGCCAATTTTTCATGTTCACGATGCAAGACGAGGCAAACAGCAATGAACAATGACTTGCCCTGGTGGCAGACCGAGAGCTTGACAGTACAGGATGGTGCGCTGTGTATGGATGGCGTGGTGTTGGAGACGCTGGCGCGCAGGCACGGCACACCCCTCTACGTCTACAGCCGCCCTACGGTGCAGCGCCAACTGCGTGTGTTACAGGCGATGCTGGCGCAGGTAACGGAGCGTTACAAGGTTTACTATGCTATGAAGGCAAACCGGCACGTAGGCGTGCTGGCGGCCGCGCGGGCGACGGGAGGCGTCGGCCTCGACACCTGCTCGCCACGCGAGGTAGAGACTGCGTTGATGAATGGCTTTGCGCCGGAGGAGATTTCTTTCAACGGCGGTATGCTCTCGAACCGCGATCTGGCATACCTTGCCGGCAGCGGCGTGCACTGTACGCTGGACAGCTTCTCCGCACTGCGCCGCTATGGGGAGGTAGCGCGGGCTGGGACGTCGGTGGGACTGCGCTTCGATCCCGGTGTGGCCGCGAGCTATGGGCAGCAGCCTAAAATGGTCTACGGCAAGTCGAAATTCGGCTTTGACGTTGAGGAGTGCGCGGCGGCGCTGGATGCTGCGCGCCGTGCAGGCCTGACGGTGGACGCAGTCGCCATGCACATCGGCTGGGGATTGCCGCAGTCCAGTGCTGACCTGGTCGATTGGGCCTTTGGCCGGCTGGCCGAGGTTGCGCGCCAGTGCCCGACACTGGCGATGATCAACGTGGGCGGCGGGCTGGGGGGCCGCTATCTCGCTGCGGACCAACCGCTGGCGCTGGAGACATGGCGCGACCTGATCGGCAAACATCTGGCGCCGTTGGGAGCGGCGATCGTCTGCGAGCCTGGCACATGGGTCGTGGCGCCGGCTGGCCTGCTGATCGCCGAGATCAACACGATTGAGGCGCGACGGAGCGCCACCTGGGTAGGCATCGATGCTGGCCACGCACTCAACCCGCTGCCGGCCCTGTACGATATTCCGCTGGAGGTCATCTCGCTTTGTGCGCCGTTGGCTGCGCCGGCAATGGTGGCGAATGTCGCAGGCCACATCAACGAGGGCATCGACATCTGGGCACGGGCACGTCCGCTGCCGGCTCTGCAAGAAGGTGACCTGATCGCGTTCTTCCCAGCCGGCGCCTATGGAGCGAGCATGGCGAGCAACCACTGTATGCGCGGCGAATTCGCCGAGATTGTGGTTGGCTGACCTGATCAGGCCGGCAGGCCTGTGGTCTCATTGCCCTGGCTCAGCAGGCTCCGGGCACGGCGAGCGTCGGCGAGCCTGCCGCGCAGCGGAATGTGCACAGCCTCGCTATAGTCGACCTGGCCATACGTCAGCAGATACGTTGCGCCATCGACGATCACCTCACTGCGGCCGGCAGCCCGCTGCAGGTCAGCCGCCAGATTCAGCACCGGCCCCAAAACGGTTTCGGCAGACGAACGGTCGCTGTCGCTGCGAATGTAAGCCTGGCCGGCGGCCACCCCGGTTGCCACAGCCAGATCCAGTTGTTCGGCAGCGCTCCGCAGATCGAATGCGCTCCGCAGGCAGCGCTGTGCGTCATCTTCGTGCGCAGTCGGCGCCCCGAAGACAGCCAGTACGCTCTCTGAACTGGCATAGACGATGCGCGCTGCAGCTGCACACAGGCGCTCCCGGCATGCCGCGAGAAAGTCGTCAACATGCTGCGCAGTCCGGGCCAATTCATCGATAGAGCGTGCTGCACGCTCCGGCAGCACGCTCAGGCTGAGCGCCACAACAGTGTGAATCTCGGCATCGGGCGGTTCATCCTGCTGTGGGATGGGGAGCGCAGGCGTCGAATCGCTCGGTCCGGCGTGAATGACGTCCCGCAATGCCTGCAGAGCAGGTGACGGTGGGATGCCCAGCTCTCGTTCCAGCATGGCGGCGCAATGGTTATACTGGCGCAGGGCTGTGTTGCGCTTGCCTGCCTCGAGATAGATCTGGATCAATTGGGCATGAACTGCTTCGTCCAGCGGATCGATGGCGAGCCGGCGCAGCGCCAGCTCTTGTGCCAGCTCCAGATTTCCTGTCCGGCGCTGGACCTGCAACAGCAAGTCCAGTGCCCAGGCAAATTTTCGCCGCAACTCCTCGAGTGCGTAGTACTGCCAATCGTCGAACCCAGGTGTATCTCGCAGCGAGAACCCTTCCAGAAAATCGCCGCGGTAGAGGCCGGTCGCTTCCGTGAGCCAGGCAATCGCCTGTTCTTCCGGCGGCGATTCATCTGCCCAGTCGATTGTTTGGATCTGGGTGAGAAGAACTCGAAATGTGAGGACGTCGACGTGAATCTCGGCATTGGGATCGAGCACGATCTCTTCCCGATCGGCTGTCAGCCACTCGGTACCCAACACTGTGCGCAAGTAGGCGAGCTCGCGGCGCAAATTGGCTCGCGCATGGTTTTGGTCGATTTCGGGCCAAAATAAGGTTGCCAATGAATCGCGCCGCACTGCGCCATCTGCAAGCGCCAGATAGCCGAGCAAGGCCATCGATTTGTTACGATTGATCGACACCAGCTTGCCGTCCAAGCTGACAGTCGGGGCGCCCAAGAGTGCGATCTCAAGTCGGGTCATCTTGTGGACTCCATCCTTGCGCGTGCAGACGCGCTGCATGCACCAAGTCTGCCTGGACGGGCGCAGCGTCCTGTTTTCACTATAGCATATTTTGCTCTGCCTGGGGCGGATGTCTGCGCTTCTCATCCTGGCGCCGGTGACGGCGCTGGCAGGACCACAGGCGGTCGAGGAGAACAAGGCACTGGCTGAGCAGTACTTCAGCGCCGTCTTTGGCAGGGGCGATATGGAGGTTAGCAACACCATCCTGGCTGCTGACTTCCAGCGCGTCGACCGCGGCCAATCTGGGGTAACGCTGGGCAAGGTCAGACCGGCTCTGATGATTTGTAGGGCGAATTCGGCAGCGGCAGCGCCCGAAAATTCTGGTTTCTACATCGCATCACTGTAGGTTCCTGCCAGTGCAGCAACGTGATCCGCTCCTGCCCGCAGGGCCGCCAGGTTGGGTTCCAGCAGCGCGGCATGGCGTTCCGGCAGGTGGATGCGCAGTGCAGACTCCACTGCCGCCCGTTCGACAACCGGGCAGACAGCCAATAACGCGCCGAGCAGCGCCACGTTCACCAGACGTGGGCTGCCATAGCGTAGGGCAATCTCACGGGCCGGTACGGCGATCCCGTGAATGTCGCCGCGCACGAGCGGGCGCCGGATCAGGTCTCCGTCAAAAATCAACAGGCCGCCAGTGTTGAGCAGCGGCTCGTATTTGTCCAGCGACGGCAGATTCATGGCGATGACAGACTGTGGGTTGTGTACGAGCGGCGCCCCGATGGGTTCGTCGCCCACTATCACGGTGCAGTGCGCAGTGCCGCCGCGCATTTCTGGCCCATAGGACGGTATCCAGGTGACTTCCTTGCCACTTTCCATGGCGGCATAGGCGAGGAGTTGGCCGGCAAACAGGGCCCCTTGGCCGCCAAAGCCCGAAATGAGGATCGATGTCTCCATGCGGATTACCCCTGTATTTCTTGCAGGGCTTCGGCCACTTTGAAGTCCGCGATCGGGTACTCGGGCACCATCTGATCGCGGATGTAGTCGAGCGCCGCTGTCGGCTCCAGGCGCCAGTTGGTCGGGCATGAGCTGAGAATCTCGACAATTGCGAGTCCCAAGCCGTCGATCTGCGCCTGGAATGCCTGGCGGATCGACCGCTTCGTCTTGCGCATCTCTGCTACCGAGTGCATGGAGCGGCGCACGGCCAGCGCAACGCCTGGCATCGTCGCCAGCATCTCAGTCATGTGGATCGGGTATCCAGCCCGCAGCGGGTCTCGGCCGAGGGGCGAGGACGACGTCACCATGCCTATCGGGGAAGTGGGCGCCAATTGCCCGCCTGTCATGCCATAGATGGCATTGTTGATGAAGAGAACCGTGATGCGCTCCCCGCGCAGTGCTGCATGCAGAATCTCGTTGCCGCCAATACTGGCTAGATCGCCGTCGCCCTGATAGGTGAAGACAATGTGATCCGGCAGGGAGCGCTTGAGACCTGTTGCCATAGCGGGTGCGCGGCCGTGTGCCGCCTCACAGCTATCAAGGTTGAAGTACTTGTAGGCGAAGACTGCACAGCCCACCGGCGCCACCGCAATGGTTCGGCTGCGAATGCCAAGCTCATCGATCGTCTCGGCCACCATGCGTTGGATGATCCCATGCGTGCACCCTGGGCAGTAGTGTGTCGGCACATCCTTCAAGGCCTCAGGCCGTTCATAGACGACGTCCAAGTGGGGCGCAGGCAACGCAGTCAACTCTCGATCCGAGATCGCGCTCATAGGATTCTGCTCCTTTCGGATTGGCAGCGCTGGCTGCCGACACCGCTGCCTTGCTGGCGTATCCGTGCCATATGCGTCAGTTCTGCGTGAATTTCGTTCGGCAGCGGAATCACGCCACCCAGGCGACCGAGAAAACGTACCGGCACTCGCCCCTGCACGATGGCGTGCACATCTTCGAGCATCTGCCCAGCATTCATCTCGACGACCAGAACGCCCTGCACCCGTTCGATGAGTTCGTCCAGCGCCGCCTCAGGATATGGCCACAGGCTGATGGGGCGGAACAAGCCAGCTTGAATTCCGGCTGCGCGCGCAGCGCGTACCGCTGACTTGGCGATACGGCCTGCCGTCCCAAATGCCACCACGAGCCATTCAGCGTCTTCAGTCTGATAGCTCTCCCAGCTCTGCTCGGCCGCCCGGATGGCGTTCAACTTTTCTTGCAGGCGAAGATTGGCGCCTTCCAATTCGGCGGCGTCGAGATAGAGGGACGTAACGACGCGCGGTGGTCGGTCACTGCTCCCGTCCAACGCCCAGTCGGGCCGTTCCAGGATCGGCTTGCGCGGGGGGGGCATCTCGACAGGTTCCATCATCTGCCCTAGTGCGCCGTCGCCGGCAATGATGACAAGGGTGCGGTAGTGGAAAGCGAGATCGAAGCTGAGGTAGATCAGATCGACTGCCTCCTGCACAGTGGCGGGCGCCAGCACGATCGGGTGGAAGTCGCCATGGCCGGCACCGCGCGTCATTTGGAAATAGTCTGCCTGGCTGGGCTGGATATTCCCAAGCCCCGGACCTCCGCGCATTATGTCAACTATTACGCAAGGAACCTCGCTGCCGGCGATGTAACTCAGCCCCTCCTGCATGAGGCTGATGCCGGGAGAGGACGATGAGGTCATGGCGCGCATCCCGGCACAGGCTGCGCCATAGACCATGTTGACGGCGGCGATCTCGCTTTCAGCCTGCAAGAAGGTGCGTCCCAACTCCGGCATACGCCGCGCCATGTACTCGAGCAGTTCGGTCTGCGGCGTGATGGGATAGCCAAAGTAGGCGTCGACACCGGCGCGCACAGCCGCTTCTGCCAACGCCTCGTTGCCTTTCCATAGCTCACGGGCCATGAGTTTCCTCCATTCGAGGTACGTTGTCGTGCGGGGCCGCCGGGTTCGGTAGAGGGAGTCTGCGCGCAGATGCGACGCCCCGTTCCTGGCCGGCTCTGCACTGGTCAGGGGTCAGGCCGCGCGGTGTAGCGGTTCGCGGTAGACGGTGAAGGCTACATCCGGGCAGACGATAGCGCAGATAGCGCAGCCCGTGCAGTGCCCCTCGCGTTCGTCGAGTTGAATGTGCCGATACCCGCGCGCGTTCAACGTATCCGTCAGCACAAGGACGTGCTGCGGACATGCCTGGCTGCAAAGACCGCAGCCCTTGCAGCGGTCCATTTGGATGTGTACCGTACCTTTGGTCATGAATGCTGCTCTCCTTTGAGCCATCCATCTGCTGGTCAGGATCCGCCCGGAAGGATCGTCCATGGCCAGTTCTGGCGTGCATCGCCCCTGATACAGGTCAGCGGCAAACCGGGTAGACAAAGAGGATGCAACTTCTTGAAGCATAGCTGAAGGGCACAGAATGTACCAGGGACAAATGTCACTGCGAACTGGGGACAATGGGTGAGGGGGATGAGCAGGTGAGGGGGATGAGCGGGTGAGGGGGATGACAAGACCAGAGGATGATGAAGGGGTGAGTTCGCGCAGAGGGTTGTGGCCAACCATCCATGCGAGCTCACCCCTGCCATCCTCTCATTTTTCTATGCGTCCGTCACACATCCTTCCGACGCCGACGACACGCTCTTGTAGTACTTGTACAGCACACCCTTGGTGAATTTGGGTGCGGGCATGCTCCAGGCCGCACGGCGGCGGGCCAGTTCCTCATCCGACACATGCACCTCCAGGCGGTTGCTCTCAGCGTCGATGGTGATCTCATCGCCGTTCTGCACTAGCGCCAGGTTGCCGCCGACCTGCGCCTCTGGCGTGATGTGGCCGACGACGAAGCCATGCGTGCCGCCCGAGAAGCGGCCATCCGTGATGAGGGCCACGCTCTTGCCCAGCCCGGCACCCATGATCAGCGAGGTGATGGAGAGCATCTCGCGCATCCCAGGTCCCCCTTTGGGGCCTTCATAGCGGATGACCACGACGTCCCCATGGGTGACGCCTCCTTCCTGGATGGCGGCCAGGGTCAATTCTTCGGAGTCGAACACCTTGGCCGGACCCGTGAATTTCGTGCCTTCCTTGCCTGTGATCTTGGCGACGGCGCCCTGTTCGGCCAGGTTGCCATACAGAATTTGTAGGTGGCCCGTGGCCTTGATGGGCTTGGAGAGCGGGCAGACGATAGCTTGGTTCGGGGTCAGCCCGGGCAGCTCGGCGAGATTTTCGGCCACGCTCCTGCCGGTGACAGTCATGCAGTCGCCGTGCAGCAGCCCGTTTTCGAGCAACAGTTTCATCACGGCGGGCACGCCACCGACCTGCCACAGGTCTTCCATGACCCACGGCCCACTGGGCTTCATGTCTGCCAGCAGCGGCGTGCGATTAGAGATAGCCTGGAAGTCGTCGATCGTGAGCGGCACATCGGCAGCCTTGGCCATGGCAATCAGGTGCATGACCGCATTGGTCGATCCGCCCAGCGCAACGATGACGGTGATGGCATTTTCAAAGGCTTTGCGCGTCAAAATGTCTGATGGCTTGATGTCCCGCTCGAGCAGGTTGAGCAGCGCCGCGCCCACTGCACGGCACTCGACTTTCTTCTCCTGGCTGTCTGCTGGATACGACGAACTGTACGGCAGGCTCATGCCCAGCGCCTCAATGGCGGATGCCATGGTGTTGGCCGTGTACATCCCGCCACAGGCGCCCTCGCCTGGGCAGGCATTGCGCAGGACTGCGCGTAACTCGTCTTCGGTCATTTCTTTGGCCAGCCATTTGCCGTACGCCTCAAAGGCCGACACGATGTCGAGCTTCTGATCGCCCAGGTGTCCGGCGCGAATAGTGCCGCCGTAGACGATGATCGTTGGCCGGTTGACGCGCGCTGCGGCCATGATCGTGCCCGGCATATTCTTGTCACAGCCAGGCAGCGCCACGTTGGCGTCGTACCACTGGGCGCGCATGACCGTCTCGATCGAATCGGCGATGATATCGCGCGAGAGCAGCGAGCACTTCATGCCCTCGGTACCCATGGAAATGCCATCGCTGACGCCAATCGTGTGAAACACCAGGCCGACCATGCCGGCTGCATTGACGCCCGCCTTGACTTCTTTGGCCAGGTCGTTGAGGTGCATATTGCAGGTGTTGCCCTCCCAGCCCATGCTGGCGATGCCGACCTGCGGCTTCTGCATATCCTCGTCGGTCAGTCCGACGCCGTAGAGCATGGCCTGCGAGCCGACCTGCGAGCGAACCTGTGTCAGCTGGCTGCTGTACTTGTTGAGTGTGCCATTTTTCGTCGTGACGGTCATTGTGAGACTTCCCCGCTTTCAAGAATGAGTGTAGGCCGCGGCTTGCGCGGATTGGGACAAAATTGTGCGGGCGACCCTGCAATGGGCATGGATAGCGCCTGCGCCCTGCTGGCGGGCAATGTGCACATGATACCTGATTGGCGCTGTTTTGACGAAGCGAGCAGCGACACACTGGATAGTCGAATTGTAGAGCGATTTGGTAAATCGCTGTACAGGGTTGTGCTACGTCCCGACTGCCGAGCGATTTGTAGAGCGATTTGGTAAATCGCTCCACATGCTATGGGTGCGATCTCATGCACCGGCCATGCGCGGCAGGCTGCGCCCGCCATCCATGACCAATGTCTGCCCGGTCATCATGTCGAAGAGCGGCGTGCAGAGCAGGCAGACCATCTCCGCCACTTCGGCGCGTGTGACCAGCCGGCGCATGGGCGTGGCGGCGACCGCGCGCGCCACGAAGTCTGGCGCCATCTCTTCGTTGTCGGCGATCAAGTCGGGGGCAATCGCCAGCACCGGTGTCGACGGTGCCAGTTCCAACTCCAGCGCTTCGGTCAGGTAGACGACGCCACTTTTGGCCAGCCCATAAACGGCGTGGCTGCGGTGGCGATAGTCTGTGGCGGCAATGTTGATGATGCGCCCGGTACGCCGATCGCGCATGGAACGCCCGATGATCTGCGAGAGCAGGAATGTCGCGCGCACGTTGCCTGCCATGACGCCGTCGAAGTCGTCCAGCGCCAGGTCGAGAAAGGGCGTGTCGACATTGGGACCCACGTTGTTGACGAGCACGTCGATGGCGCCAAGCTGTGAGGTGTCCGCAGCGGTCAGACGGTCAACAGCCTGTGCGTCACACAGGTCAGCCTGGAAAGGCAGCGCAACTGCGCCGGCCGCGGTCAGTTCGTCACACAGCGCTCCAGCCGCTGCCTCTGCCTGCCGATAGTGGACGGCGACGTGTGCGCCGGCCTGCGCCAGCCGTCGGGCAACGGTGACGCCCAGCCCGCGGGATGCGCCGGTCACCAGGCATGTCTGGCCGGTAAGATGGGGTGCGTTGGAACCTGATTGGGTGGTTGGCATGATGCTTCCTGTCGAGCGTTGTGTCTTGGGTTTCGGTGGTTGACTCTATCGAAAAGGGATTGACACCGATCTTCCCATACGATATAGTAAGGATACTTGGCAGCATCTCATGGTTTTGCCAAGGATGGCAAGTTTTCCGCAGTTGAATATCCACCTTGCGATAGGAGAGAGACCGATGAGACATACTCGCCGAATCTGCTCACTTGCCTTGCTCGTCGTTGTCGCCTTATGGGTTACATCGTGTGTGCCGGTCAGCCCGGCTGCACCGGATGTTTCTGCACCGGATGTTTCTGCACTGGGCGGTGAGACTGTGCGCCAGTCCTTTGGCGGCGGGCCAGCCGGCGGCGCTTTCGAGCTTTTTGCCAACGCAATGTCGCTGATCATCGCCGACGCCGATCCGAACCTCGACATCTCCGTGGAAGGCACGGGGGGATCGGCGGAGAATCTGCTCAGCGTCAACAGCGGCGCCATGCCGTATGGCATCGTCTACGCCGGCGACATCTACCTGGGGCGCTCGGGTCTGTTGGCGGACGACCCTCTCCAGTATGAAGACGTACGGCCAGTGGCCGCGCTCTACGGCGGCTTGATCCACCTGGTCGTCACCGAAAACAGCGGCATCGAGCGCGTCGCCGACCTCGCCGGCAAACGGATTGCGCCGGGCAATGCGGGTTCAGGGGCAGCCTTGTCAGCCGAACGCTACTTCAAGCAC
>CAIRNL010000005.1 GCA_903879975.1 uncultured Chloroflexota bacterium
GGCACTCCTGATTTTCCTGTTCTGGGCAGCGCTCACACCGTTTGAGGCGCTTGGCTGGTGGGCGGGCTGGTTTGGCGATGCGATCTACCACGACACCACTGTCTTGGAAGAAGAAAACAGCTTATCGTCGCAGAGTGATGTTTCCGCCTACGTGCTGTTTCTCTCCGGCATCGGCCGCGTCTCCGGACAAACGCTGAGTTACCGGGAAACAGAATTCCTGGCACTGTTGAAACAGCACCTGCCGGCGGCCGAAATTATCGACGACATTTTCCCGTACTCAGTCAACAACCTTGCACTGACTGGCCAGCCGATCTTTGCACGCCTTTGGCAGTGGGCGTTACGCCGTAAACTGGAAGGCCCAGCGCTAGCAGGCTACCTGATCAACACGCGCAACATGCTGCAGGTCGCCATTGCTGCGGACAAACGGTACGGCCCCATTTACAACCAGGCCATGGCTGAAGTCATGCTCGACAGTGTCATGCGCCGGCGCTTCAACCCTGAGAGCCACAAGCCAATTTTTATCATCGGCTACAGCGGCGCTGGGCAGATGGCTATTGGGGCAACGACCTACCTGCGCGAATGGATCAAAGGGCCGGTCTACGTGGTCTCGCTGGGCGGCATCTTCAGCAGCGACCCGGGCATTTTGGCGGCTGACCACGTATTCCACCTGTGGGGAGAAAAGGACAAGGCGCAGATCTGGCGTTACCTCATGCCGGGACGCTGGGCATTCTTTGCTGCGTCGGAGTGGAATCGCGGGCTGCGCCAGCAGCGCGTCACGATCATCCGCCTCTCCGGTATGGGCCACACAGGACGGGGGGGCTATCTCGATCACACGCGACCCGATCTCGACTCCCGATCCAATCTGGAACGGACCGTCGAGACGATTGCAACCATCGTGGAAGAGAAAACGCAGGTGCAGGTTGCCGCCAGCGCGTAATGCTCGTTACTTGACGCGTGGCGCTGATGTTACTACACTGAAACCACAACTGAATCATTGCGAACCTTCGGGGCAGGGTGAGGGAGATAAGTCCCGATTCCCGACCGGCGGTGATCTGGCAGACGACCCTAAGAGTCCAAGCTAGTCAGCCCGCGAGCAAAGTTGCGTCGATTCGCAACACTGCACGAGTCGGTGCCCGGATTCATATCCGGAATTCCGACGCCGACGGTACAGTCCGGATGGGAGAAGGCGCCAGCGGCCAGCAGAAAGAATTGTCTGCTGGGAATGCGATGTGCTATGCCTTGGAGTTAGTATCACTCCAGGGCATTTTTTCATCAGCCGGTGCATGGCGAAATCGCAGGTGCATGCGCAGATTCTGACCTGCGTGTGGCAATGCTGTGCAATCGAGCATTGCTGTATTTGTCACCTCGCATCCAGCGGCAGTGCCTGCCGCCCAAATCCCTGGTCCAGGTTCCAAGCGTACCCAGCGCCGGGAACGCTGTGATTTCATCACGTCCGGGGACCGAAGAAACATGTACGACGCACAGAATGCAAACCTGAATCTAGTGAGCACACAGCGGCATACAGGCGGCTGGCTCCGTTGGTTTCGCCGAAATCGTGGGCGTCTGGCTGCACCGCTGGTGCTCCTACTCCTGATTTTTCTCTGGGCTGCGCTGGTCTCATGGCAGGAATATCCTTCCTTCATCCTGCCGTCGCCTGCGCTCGTCTGGCAGAAGTTTATGGCAGTGGGCAGGGATGGGAGCCTCTGGCTGCATATGGGCGTTACGTTGCTGGAGATCTTGCTCGGGCTGGCTGTTGGCTTGAGCACAGCCTTCGGTCTCGGCTACCTGTTGGGCAAATATCGGAGCCTGGAACGCATCGCAGCGCCCTACATCGTCGCCAGCCAGAGCATTCCCATCGTTGCCATCGCCCCACTCATCGTCATCTGGATGGGTAGTGGGTTGGCGAGCAAGGTAGCCGTCACAGGCTTGATCACCTTTTTTCCGACTCTGATCGCCACCATCGTCGGCATTCGTACCGTAGATGCGGACCTACACGACTTGATGCGCAGTGTGCGCGCCAGCCGCTGGCAGCTCTTCTGGAAGCTCGAACTTCCGGCTGCCCTGCCCGTCATTTTTGGCGGGCTCAAACTCAGTGCGACACTGGCGGTTGTCGGCGCCGTCGTGGGTGAGTTCATGGGTGCCAGTGCTGGCCTCGGCTATCTGATCAATCTCGCCCGTGGCATCCTCGACACACCGCTCATGTTTGTGGCAATCCTGCTACTCGTGATCCTCGCGCAGGTGCTCTATCTGAGCGTCGCTGCGCTGGAAAGGCGCCTCTTGCGCTGGCAGCGCCAGTAGCCGAAATGGCATCATGTCAATTTCACATTCACCTTCAGCATAGAAAGTACATCGATTATGCAGTCTATTCCACGGTTCCTACTCACTGCTCTGCTCATGCTTGCTCTGACGGCAGGCTGCACGCCGCTTCCACCACAGGCTGCATCGTCCGGCAATGCGCCTTCAGCGCCGCCGCACGATCAGGTTAGTCTCGGTGTAGGATTTGTGCCCAACGTACAATTTGCCCCCTATTATGTCGGCATGGAGAAAGGCATCTACGCTGACAACGGGATCGACCTCGAGATGAGCTACGGTTTTGAGAATGATTACCTCAAGCTTGTAGGCGTCAACGAAACACAGTTCATGGTTGGCAGCGGCGACCAGGTGGTGTTGGGTCGCGCACAAGGACTGCCGGTTCGCTACGTCATGAACTGGTACACACGCTACCCAGTCGTCGTCTTTGCCAAGGTTGAGCAGGGTATCAGCGCGCCGATCGACCTGGCAGGCAAAACTATTGGGATTCCCGGCCCGTTTGGCGCCAGCTATGTAGCCTTGCGTGGCATTCTCGAAGCGGCAGGGCTGAGCGAGCAGGATATCCAGTTAGAGAGCATCGGCTTCACCCAAGCAGCGGCGGTGAGCGAAGACAAGGTGCAAGCTGCAGTCGACTATGCGGTGAACGGGCCCATCGTTCTGCAACAGGCCGGCATCACCACCAGCCAAATTGCCCTGGACGACTATCTCGTCGTGCCGGCCAATGGGCTGGTAACGAACGAGACAACGCTGGCCGACAACCCGGACCTGGTGCGGCGCATGGTGAATGCCACACAGCAGGCAATTGCCTACACCCTGGCAAATCCCGACGAGGCATTCGCCATTACGCTGACGTACGTGCCGGACGCAGGCGGCGAGAACGAAGCAGCAAACCGTGCTGTCTTTGATGCTTCCCTGCCTTATTGGACGCCGGCGGCTGGCCAGACGCCTGGCGCCACGAACCTGGCCGACTGGCAGGCAGCAGCCGAGTTCATGCAGCAAATTGGCCTTGTCGATACCCTGGTTCCAGCAGAAGAGCTATTCAGCAATGAATTCGTTCAGCCCCAATAGCAGACAGCCACAATGACTGAATCTGCGCCGCTCTTTGTGGCGGAAGGAATTTCCAAGCGCTTTGTCGACGGGCCGCGCCCGATTCAGGCGCTGCAGCCGGTCCGTTTCCACCTGGCAGACGGCGAGTTTGTCTGCCTGGTGGGGCCGAGCGGCAGCGGCAAGAGCACCCTGCTCCGCATCATGGGTGGGCTCGTACCCGCCGATGCCGGCGCCATGTGGTTTGCCGGCGCACCGCACAACATGCCCAACACACAGATCGGCTTTGTCTTCCAGAAGACCAATCTCATGCCTTGGCGCACCGTACTACAAAACACGCTGCTTCCAATCGAGATTCAGCAAAAGAAAACGACAAAAAGCGACCAGGAGCGGGCGGTAGCGCTGCTGGACACGATGGGGCTAGCTGATTTCGAGCATGCGTACCCGCACCAGCTTTCCGGCGGCATGAACCAACGTGTCGTCCTGGCACGAGCACTCCTGCAGCAACCGCGCCTGCTGCTGATGGATGAGCCATTCGGCCAGCTCGATGCGCTGACGCGCGAGCGGCTCAACCTGGAGTTCCTACGCCTCTTTACCGAACGCCGCTTCACCGTCTTCATGGTAACGCACAGTATCACCGAGGCCGTATTGCTTGCCGACCGAGTCTTCGTACTGAGCGAACGGCCTGGCCGCCTCATTGCGCAGATCGCTGTTCCCCTCTCTCGCCCGCGGCGCCTGGACATGATCAACACCAGCAGGTTCGGCGAGATCGCTATGCAGGTACGTGCCCACATCGGCGAAGCATGAAAACCAGGCCGATCGGCGTCAGAACAACCCATCACACGTGAAGAATGGCGTATTTTTGACACTTTCCGGTGAGCGTGCTATTGATATCGGATACGCGCCTGCTCTAGGGCAGTGGGATTGAGAAGCCAGAATTTCCGGTCAGCGCCGCTGCCGAGAGAGCAAGCCTACAAAATCCTGGTTTCTATCGACCTTTTCTGTAGAGTGGCAAAGCCGTACTGCGAAAATCGTGCCCGTCGCTACACCGCCAGCGGGCATCAATGAATCGAGCTTTTATGGTGTCTGGAATCAGTAACAGCGAAACAAGTCCATCGCCGGTTCGTCGAGAGGGGCTGGACTTCATCCGCGAGATTGTCCTGCGCGATACCGACGCCAGTCGATATGCCGGGCGCGTAGCGACGCGCTTCCCGCCTGAACCGAACGGCTATCTGCACATCGGCCATGCCAAGTCGATTGCGCTGAACTTTGGCATTGCCGAAGACTTCGGCGGCGTCTGCCACCTACGCTTTGACGACACGAACCCCGAAACTGAGGATATGGAGTACGTGGAATCGATCCAGCGCGACGTGCGCTGGTTGGGCTACGACTGGGGAGACAAGCTCTTCTTTGCGTCCGACTACTACGATCAGCTTTACGAATTTGCCGAGCAGTTGATCCTGGAAGGCAAGGCCTATGTCGACAGCCTGGATGAAGAGGGCATTCGCCAGCACCGCGGGACGGTGACCGAGCCGGGGCGCCCCAGCCCCTACCGAGATCGCACAGTCGAGGAAAACTTGAGTCTCTTCCGGCGCATGCGAGCAGGCGAATTCCCAGACGGGGCGCACGTCCTGCGCGCCAAGGGCGATCTTGCTGCACCCAACATGAAGATGCGCGACCCGTTGCTCTACCGCATCCGGCACATGTCCCACTACCGCACCGGTGACAAGTGGTGTATCTACCCAATGTATGACTATGCGCACCCACTCTCGGATGCGATCGAGCACATCACCCATTCGATCTGCACACTCGAATTCGAAAACAACCGTGCCATCTACGACTGGGCACTGGATAGCCTGTACGCGGAGCCGCGGCCACACCAATACGAGTTTGCCAGACTCAACCTCGACTACACCCTGATGAGCAAACGCAAACTCCTCCAGCTGGTTGCGGATGGATACGTCACAGGCTGGGATGACCCGCGCATGCCGACGATCGCCGGCCTCCGGCGTCGCGGCTACACGCCCGAGGCGATTCGCCTCTTCTGCCAGCGCATTGGCGTAGACAAAACCAACAGCCGTGTGCAGATCGAGGTCCTGGAAAACGCAATTCGCGACGACCTGAACGCGCGGGCGCCACGTGTCATGGCGATCCTACGGCCTCTCAAGGTCACACTCACCAATTTCCCGGCCGACAAAGTCGAGTGGCTCGATGCTTCCTACTGGCCGCGCGACATCGACAAAACAGGCTCGCGCCAGGTACCGCTGACACGCGAGCTATTCATCGAGCGCACCGACTTCGACCTTGACCCGTTGCCAGACTGGACCCGCCTGTCGCCCGGCAGCGAAGTGCGCCTGCGCAATGCCTACTTCATTCGCTGCGATGAAGTCGTCACGGAGCCCGGCAGCGGCGACGTGATCGAGCTGCGTTGCAGCTACGATCCCGACTCCATGGGCAAGCCATCTGCGGCAGGACGGCGGCGCAGCACGGCGATCCAGTGGGTTTCGGCGACGTATGCCCTGTCCGTCGAGGTACGTCTCTACAGCCGGCTCTTCACCGTCGCCAATCCGGACGAAGTGGCAGAGGGCAAAACCTTCAAGGACTATCTAAACCCGCAGTCAGTCGAAATCGTGGCCAGTGCGCGGGTCGAACCAAGCCTGGCTGCGGCCAACGTGGGCGACCGATTCCAGTTCCTGCGCCACGGCTATTTCATTGTCGACGAAGAAACGCGGCCCGGCCGACTGGTCTTCAACCGCATCGTCGAGTTGCCGGACAGCTATACCGGCAAGCGCAGCGGCGACGACACTGCGGCCAAGGCAGAGCTGGCACGCCAGGCTCCTGCACCGGAGTGGGTCGAGTCAGTCGGCTCGCTCTCCGAGGGGCGTGAGCGAGCGCGGGCGTCCGACCCGGCACTGGCGGCGCGCTATGTCCGCTATCAGGACGAGTTGGGGCTTGCTGCGGAGCAGGCAGACATCCTGACCGGCAGCCGCGACCTGACGGACTTCTTCGAGACGGCGTTGGGTGCGGGCGGCAACCCTCGCACCGTGGCCAACCTGATCACGAATGACGTGCAGCGTGAGCTGAAGGACAAGGGTGTGCCCGATCTCCCTTTTACGGCGGTGCATGTGGGCGAGCTGGCAGAGATCATCGACGCTGGGACGATCAACTCCAATGCGGCCAAGAGCGTCTACGCCGAGATGGTGACCGGGGGCGGCTCCCCCAAGGCCATCGTCGCCCGGCTTGGGCTAGACCAGGCGGTGAATGCCGACGAACTGGAGGCAATCGTGTCCAGCGTCCTGGGTACCCTGCCGGAAAAGGTAGCAGAGTACCGTGGCGGCAAAACGTCGCTGCTGGGCATGTTCACGGGGCAGATCATGCGCGCTACCGGCAGCAAGGCCGATCCCAAGCAGGTTCAGCAGGTTCTGAAACGACAACTCGAAGCGTAACTGGAGAAATCTCATGGCCGACACACCGACACCGGCCCGTGTCCGTTTTGCGCCGAGCCCGACGGGCTTTTTGCATCTGGGCGGCTTGCGTACCGCTCTCTTCGACTGGCTCTTTGCGCGCCACACAGGCGGCCAGTTCATCCTGCGCATCGAGGACACCGACCAGAAGCGCTACAATCCAGAGAGTCTCCAGGATCTCATGCGCGGCCTGCGCTGGCTTGGGCTGGAGTGGGACGAAGGTCCCGACATTGGCGGCCCGTATGCCCCGTACATTCAGAGTGAGCGGAAGGCAATCTACGGCCAATATGCTGACTGGCTGGTCGAGAATGGCCATGCCTACCGCTGCTACACGAGCGCCGAAGAGTTGGAGGAGCTGCGTGCGCGCGCCCTGCCCTACGATCGGCGCCATCGCAACCTGACGCCGGGGCAGCGTGCGGCCTTCGAAGCGGAGGGGCGGCCCTGTGTCATCCGCTTTGCAGCGCCGCTGACAGGCACGACGACCGTGTACGACGTCATCCGCGGCGACATCACCGTGGAGAATGCCAGCGTTGTCGACCCGGTGTTGCTCAAGAGCGACGGGCTGCCGACCTATCATCTGGCCGTGGTGGTAGACGACCACCTGATGCAGATCACGCACATCCTGCGCGGGGAGGAGTGGATTCCGTCTGCGCCGCTGCACAAGATGCTCTTCGACGCATTTGGCTGGCCGGCGCCCGAGTTCGTGCACCTGCCTGTGATCCTGGATCCGAGCGGCAAGGGCAAGATGAGCAAACGCAAGACCGTCGTCGACGGCAAGGAATTCTCGCCCTTCGTGAGCGACTACATCACCGGCGGCTACCTTGCCGATGCGATGTTCAATTTTCTGGCCAACATGGGCTGGAGTTACGACGGTGAGCAGGAGATCTTCACGCGTGCCGAGGCGATCGAGCGCTTCGACGTCAAGGACATTTCACCGAAAGCGACAGCGTTACCGTTCGCCAAGCTGGACTGGCTCAACGGGATATACATCCGGCAGATGGCGCCGGCCGAGTTACAGCAGATGTTGGTGCCCTACCTGGCGCCTGCCCTGGAGCTCCATGCGGCTGACCTGACCGATGACCGCCGCCTGGCCGAGTTGACCCCATTGATCCAGGAGCGCATCAAGCTGCTCACCGACGCCGCCTCCATGGTGGACTGGGCGTTCCTGCCAGCCGCCGCCATCACCTACCCCGATCCGACGCAACTGATCGGCAAAAAACTCAGCGCGGCGGACAGCCTGGACGTGCTGGCTGCCAGCGCCGACATCGTGGCCAGCATCGAGCCGTTCGAGGTTGCGGCTCTGGAAGCTGCGTTCCGCGATCGTGCCGAGGCCATGGCGATCAAAGTGGGCAGTTTCCTAGCGCCGGTACGCGTCGCCATCACGGGCCGCAGCGTATCGCCGCCACTGTTCGAGAGCATGCATGTCCTGGGTCGTGAGGAATCGCTGGCGCGCATTAGCAACGCAAGGCAGGCACTGCACGCCTACGCGGCGACGTTGGCCTAGCCCGTTTTGGCGTCGTTGAAGCGCGTTTCCAGCCAAGAGATTTGCCGGTAGGCTGTCCCTGCGGTATACTTTTTTGACAGTGAGTCAGGCTGGTGGGGGATAGTTTAATCGGCAGAACACCTGACTCTGGATCAGGCAGTTGGGGTTCGAATCCCTGTCCCCCAGCCATCAAAGCACACTGGGCAGCTGTCCAGTGTGCTTTTTGATTGTCCAGTGACGCATCGGTGGTGTCCTGGCGGCAGAAGCAATGAGCAGCCGCCAACGCGCTGCAGCCTGTCGCCGGTACCTGCACA
>CAIRNL010000006.1 GCA_903879975.1 uncultured Chloroflexota bacterium
CGCCACGAACGGGTTGGTGTAGTTCATCTCACCAGTAACGACCACCGGGCCGCCCTCATCGTTGACAATGTCGGCCGGCGAGATATCGCCATCCTGGCCGAAGACTGCCGTCGGCACGACTGCCGTCGTCAGGACCAGCAATAAAGCAGCAAACAACCGAAGCAGTCTGTTCATGAAATCCTCCTCAATGGGTCAAAATAGCTGCATCACTCTTGGCAATTCACGGGCTTTGTGTGAGACGCGGGCGCTCAAACTCAATGACGTCGTCCAGAATCTGGTTCAGGGTATATCTTGGAACCCAGCCGACAGCGGCATGGACTTTGTTGGTGTCCGGCACACGTCGGCGCATATCCTCAAAGCCGGGCGCGTATGCCTCACTGTAAGAAATGTACTGAATTGTCGACGGGCTTTCTGTGCGGTCAATCACGGTTCGGGCAAGTTCGTTGATCGTCACTTCCTGGCTGCTGCCGATGTTGTAGATCTCTCCAGAGGTGCGGTCCGGCAGGTCCAACAGGTCGATGACGGCGCGCACGGTGTCGCGCACGTGGCAAAAACAGCGCGACTGCTCGCCGTCGCCATATACCGGGATCGGTTCGCCCTGCAGCGCAGCGCGCACAAAGCGCGGTACGACCATGCCGTAGCGCCCCGTCTGCCCCGGACCCACCGTGTTGAAGAAGCGCACCACCGTCACCGGCAGGTCGTACTCACGGTATGCAGCCAGACCGAGAAATTCGTCGAGCAGCTTGCTGGCAGCATAACTCCAGCGGCTGCGACTTGACGCGCCCAGCAGCAAGTCATCGTCTTCAGCAAAGGGAACGCGTACCCCCTTGCCGTAGACTTCGCTGGTGCTCGCCAGCAGCGTCCTGCAGCGATAGCGGCGTGCCGCAGCCAGCACGGCATGCGTGCCAATGACGTTGGTCTCAATGGTTTCCGTCGGCCGCTCGACGACGAGCTGCACGCCGACCGCCGCAGCCAGATGGACGATGGCATCCGCCTCGCTGGCCAGCCGATCGAGCACCAGTTCGTTGCGCAGGTCGTCGATGGCAAATCTGTAAAGGGGATGGTGCGCAAAGGAGCGGATGGTCTCGATGCTGCCGGTGCTGAGATTGTCGAGCACAGCGACGCGGTCGCCGCGTTCGAGCAAAGCGCGGGTGAGGTGGGCGCCGATAAAACCAGCTCCACCCGTAATCAGTACATGCATAGGTTTCGTTGCTCAGAGCATCCTTCAACGTGGAAAAATTGGGTATGGGCAGTCGACTCGATCAACTGCGCCCATTATCCTACGCTTTGACCGATTCGCCAACCTGCCGCCGGAAGGGGGGCTACTGCACGGTTGGGGCCAATGACGTCCCCGGCACGGTGCCCAGGCATCTCCGGCCATCTCGTGAAGCAGACCCGAAATCGCCCCTTGCTTTGACGCGCTGTGGCGGGCAGTTTACAATGGGCGAGGTATGACTACGAATTGGGGCTTCGATCTGCTGCTCGACCATACCGAGGATGGCTATCGCGCCACCGTGCAGAACTCGCCGGCTGGACAGGCGGCGCGCTTTTTCGACCTGCCCTTTCGCCTGCGCGAGCAGCATGTCGCCGTGCAGCGCCTGCTGGTCAACCCAGACGACGACGCGCAGGAGCGCAACGCGCAGTTTGCCCTGGCACGCGAGCTGGGTGGAAAGCTCTTTGACAGCCTCTTTGCCGGGCCGATCCTGGCGCTCTGGCAGGAGAGCTGGCGCCGGGCCTACGCAGCACGGCACGTGCTGCGCGTTCGCCTTGGCCTGAGCGATGTACCCGAGTTGAACGCGCTGCCGTGGGAATATCTCTATGACGACACGCGCGACGAGTTCCTGGGGTTGTCGGTCCACACGCCGCTCGTGCGCTACCAGCCGCTGGCGCACATCATTCGCCCGCTCCCGGTGGAGCCGCCGCTGCGCGTGCTTGTGGTCATGGCTGGGCCGGCCGGCTATCCACCGCTGCCGGTGGGCCGTGACTGGCGTAATCTGATCGATACCGTGGATTTTCTGGCCGCCGACGGGCGGATGACCTTCGAGCGCCTGGCCAGGCCGACGCTGCTCGATCTCCAGCGCCGCCTGCGCCAGCAACAATTCCATATTGTCCATTTTATCGGCTTTGCCATTCGCGACGCACAGTCGGGCGAAGACGTCGTCCTCTTTGAGGACGAGATGGGCAACGGGCGCACGGTCAGTGGGCAACATCTGGGCCAGTTGCTCAGCGACCATTACTCGGTGCGCCTTGCTATCCTCAGTGTGCGCAATGCGGTGCGCACAGATGGCGTCGACCCGGCTGCCTACGCGAGCGAGCAACTGGTGCGCCGCGGCGTACCGGCTGCCGTCTATCAGCCCTCCAAGCTGCGCGCGCGGCCCTCGCTGGCCTTCGTACACGAGTTCTATGCTGCACTGGCCGCTTTTCGCCCCGTCGACGTCGCCATGGCCGACGCCCGGCGTGCTATCCAGCTGGAGGAGGCCGGCGCGGACTGGGGGCTGCCGCGCCTCGTCAGTCGCGTGCCCGAGGGGCAGTTATTCGAGCGCTACGCGCCGCCCCCACCCGCGCCCAAACCGCGGCTGTACATGCGCTCTGTGCTCAACCAGGACAAGTAAGGGGCAACAGATGGAAACTCAGCGTGGCGACTCCATGCCTGAAAAACGCTGCGGTGTGAATGGTCGGAAATCTGGGAAACAACGATGAATCGCTGGACAATTGTATTTCTGCTGGTGTTGGTGCTCGGCAGCGGTTGGGTTTGGTGGAC
>CAIRNL010000007.1 GCA_903879975.1 uncultured Chloroflexota bacterium
CAGCTGGGAGATTGTGCAGACAAACCGCAGCGACAGCCGCGCCGGCGTACTGCGCGGGCTGCACTACCACTTCCAACAGGTCGACTACTGGTACGTGCCACGCGGACGCATCTGCGTTGGGCTGGCCGATCTGCGCCGCGGTTCACCCACTTTCGGCACCAGCGAGGTCATGGAACTCGGCGAAGAGAACGAACTGGGTATCTTCATTCCGTGCGGGGTGGCGCACGGTTTCTATGCCTTGACAGACGCCACACTGACCTATCTGGTCGATAACTACTACAATGGCAAGGATGAATTCGGCGTGGCATGGGATGACCCAACACTGGCAGTGGCCTGGGGTACAACAGCGCCGATCCTATCGGGCCGAGACCAGGCCAACCCACGTCTGGATGCCATTCCAGACGCACATTTGCCGGTATGGAATAGCTAGCACTAGGCCAACCCTAACAATCTGCATACCTACGGAGAGTATCATGCCTGAGCACATTCGGATCGGCGTCATCGGTGGCAGCGGCGTCTATCAGATGGAGGCGCTGACCAACATAGAGGAAATCGTACTGGAAACGCCCTTCGGCGCACCGTCGGACGCATATATCGTCGGCACTATGGCCGGGCAACGCGTGGCCTTCCTGGCTCGACATGGCCGCGGACACCGCTTCAGCCCTAGCCGCGTCAACTATCGCGCCAACATCTACGGCTTCAAGATGCTGGGCGTTGAGTACCTGATCGGCGTCAGCGCGTGCGGCAGCCTACGCGAAGACATTGCGCCCGGCCACATCGTCATCCCGGATCAGCTTTTTGATCGCACGAGCAAGCGCCACACAAGTTACTTCGACGACCCAAGCGTGGGCACAGGCGGGTTGGTAGTACACGTAGGTGTGGCCGATCCTTTCTGCGCGTTATTGGCTGACATCTGCTACGAAGCGGTGAAGGAGGCCGGTGCGCCGGTTCACTGGGGCGGCAATTTTGTCACCATTGAGGGACCGCGCTTCAGCACCAAGGTCGAGAGCCGCACCTACCGCGCTTGGGGTATGGACATCATTGGGATGACGACCACACCCGAAGCGCAACTGGCGCGCGAGGCGGAGATAAGCTACGCAGTCATGGCGCACGTGACCGACTACGATGTGTGGCATAAAAGTGAGACGCCGGTCACCGTGGAGATGGTGATCCAGACGCTGCTTTCCAACACAGCGGTGGCAAAGCAGTCGGTTGCCAACGCCATTCGCCGGCTGGAAAGCGTCGGTACGTCGCCACAGGCCGGCGCCCTGCGCGACGCATTTATTACAAGCCGTACAGCAGTGCCGACCGACGTCGTTGCACGGCTGGACATTTTGATCGGCAAGTACTTCCAGTAGCACACAACCGTATTATCGCCAGCAGGGATGTGATTTGGCATCACATGAACCCGTATACTATACTGTGTGTTTGTCGATTATGGCAGAAGATTTAAGGAGAGTGCGATATGGCAAAGAAGGGTCCACGTCAGATTATCAAGATGCGTAGTACAGAAAGTGCACATATGTATCTGACCACCAAGAATCGCCGCAACGATCCGAGCCGGATCGAGTTGCGCAAATATGACCCAGTTGTGCGCCGCCACGTGATCTATCGCGAAGCGAAGTGAACGCACACGACCGAAAATAGAAATGAGCAGGGCGCGGGACTGTTCCCGCGCCTTTCTTATTGGCAAATCTCATTGCTGGAAGCAACATAACCGGTGCAAAACTTGCGGACACACCTGAAACCAATAGACTGCACCGAGCGTTTCATGAAAATAGCTGGTTGCTGCGCTGCGATCGAGCAGCGTGGTGGAAGCATCGTCGACATACGGCGTCAGTAGGGTAGGAACAGGGCATGAGTGGAGCATACTCTCTAGCCGGCCCACACTGTGTGCGAACAAACTATGTCGATCCCAGCGCCTAGAAAGTGACGATAAGTTCTACTATGACAAACGCATTGCTACCCTTGCTCGTTCTTGGCGCAGTGCTCCTGTCCTTCCTGCCGACGGTAGCTGCGCCGCTCACACCTGACACAAGTTCACGGCCGGGCATGCTCCAACAAGATGCAACGGGAAACACATCGACAACCAGGTCGCGCCCTGCACGCAGCGAGACCCAACCCACAATCCAGCAGAGCACACAGGTCACGACGCCCCAGAGCATACCTTTGAAGGCACCGCCGACTGCCACGACAGAATTGACTGCCACGACAGAATTGACCACAGCACAGGCAGCGGACACAATAGTACAGCCGACACCAGAGTCCACAGCAACGCCCAATGCAACCGACCTTGACGAAGAATACAGCGGCATTCTGGAAGGTACGATCCTGGCCAACCGCACTGACGTACAGGTACGCTTCTTTGTAGAGGGGCGAACCTACGAGATTGCGCCGCTGCGTGCCCTCAGCCTGTCCCTTCCACGCGACACAGCAGTCCTGAACCTATTCAACTGTGCGGCGAGCCAGAGCGATACCGACGCGGGCTGCTTCTGGGACCCCTATCTACTGACGCGCGATGGTTTTTATGAGGTGATCATCGGCCAGGAACTGAGTGAGGCAATCAGCCTTGTTCTGAGAGAGGCAGGCGCTCCGCCGTCCGATCAGATCTGGATTCAGAATCGTACGGGCGAACGCGAATCCGTGATCGTCGCCAACGAGTTCTACGAGGTGGCCCCGTCATCCGTACAGGAGATCGCGGTCGATCCCGACGTGCCGGTCATCGTCCAGTTACGCAACTGTATCGTGGCCGGCGCGCAGAGCATCTGCGAATGGACGCCCCAGGGGGTAGAGGCGGGCTACTACTACGGCTTGGTGCGCCAGTCTCGTTCCGGCCCGAACAACACCGAGATCGCTGGCCTTGCTCTGCAGGGCATTATCGCCAGCAGTGGCGAAACGATCAAGCCGCCACCCCAAGCGCTGTGCCGACTGCGCGTGCCGACGCTCAACGTACGGAGTGGCCCGGGGCTGGAGTTCGCCATCATCGCCAAGATCCGTGGCACGGAGGCTGAGCCGGGATCAGTGGTCGTGACGGCAGTCGACGGTACAACCGCCTGGTTGAAAGTCACCGAGCGCGTGGCGCGTGACGGTTGGGTGACCGCCAACCCCGAGTATATCCTGTGTGAGGGTGACCTGGCGGCGCTGCCCGTCATTGGTGCTAATCCGCCCGCAGCCGCAGCAACTGCAACAGCCGTCGCCGCAGCAACTGCAGCGCCCGTAGCCGAACCTGCGAAGCCTGCAATCAATACGCCAGCGCCTGTAGCGACCGAAGCTCCACCGGCCGCCGAAGAAAGCGCTTCCGTTACAGCCGAACAACCCGCCCCTGCGGCCCCTGTTGCCGAGGATGGCACACCGGATGAAGGAAGCACACCAGCCGAAGAAAGCGCACCCACACCCGAAACACCGGAAGTTCCCGAGGGGTTGGCGCGCATTGTTGTCAACAACCCCTTCGACCAACCGATTCGCTTTACCCTGGACCAGAGATACCGACCTGAACGAGAAAACCTCAGCGGCGAATGGGATCTGATGCCGGGTGAGTCCGTATCAGTCCTGGTCTATCCGGGTACGATTGCTTTCAGCGTCAGCACGCCCTGGCGTGGGCTTTCGGACAATGCCGAGTTCGTCATCGCCGAGAAGGAAGAGCGCGATCTGTGGATCTGGTTTGTGCCGGACCCAGCCGAACCGGATCAGTGGAATCTACAGTTTTAGTACACAACGACGCAAATGAGTTGGCGGTCACAAACCAGGTTTCTGGCAGAAACCTGGTTTGTTTATTCACACGGCGTGCAGGCCTGTCACCCCGTCTCTTTTGTCGGTGCTGCGGTGCTCCCCGCACTCCCGGCGTCGGGTCAAGCCATTCTCACAGCAAAAGCACTTTGCTCATTTGCCAGCTTTCTTAACGTAGCGCACATAGAGTTCACGCGTATTTTCATCGGCAGTCAGCGTGAAGATGGCTTCTGTTCCGGCCAGCACACCCTGGGGATCGACCAATTGGATACGCCACTCCCCAGCCTGCGGTTCGACGAAGACCACATTGAAGTTAGTAAAACGCGTATAGGGGTCCATGTTGGTGCGTGTCTGCTCAGGCAGACCAGCCGTCGATAGCTCATCCACGACCAGTGGCATGCCATTATGCTGGACTTTGAGCGAGTAGTTGCCCAGGCCCAGTTCCTCCGGCGAGTAGATATACGCATAAATACGCACGACATTTGGCGCCAGCGACTCGGTTGGAAACTTTTCCGCCGATTCAAGGACAAAGGAGAAGAGCGGTTCAGGCGTCGGCGTAGGCAACAACTCCGGCGTCGGCGTCTCGCTGGGCAGCGGCGTCGGCGTCTCGCTGGGCAGGGGTGTGGGTGTCATGGTGGGCGTCTCACTGGGCGTGGCCGTGGGCTCTGGCGTCGGTGTCTCACTGGGCAGGGGCGTGGGTGTCGGTGTGTCCGTGGCCATGGCCGCTGCAATCTGGGTCGGATCCACTGCCTGTTGGCCGGGCTGTGCCGGCGCTCCCTGCACGACGACCGGTGCAGCCTGCTGCTCGGACTGGGCACTCTCCGGCGCAACGCCGGCAGGTGTCGGAGTCCAGGTAGGAATCGGCGTGCGCGTCGGCTCGTTGTCGCCGTTGCCGCACGCACTCAGCATCAACAGAGCGGCCAGCAATCCAGCCACGACAAGCAGCAAGAATCGTGCGGATTGCCGGTTGGAAACAGGCGAGTCGGTATGGCCAACGATGCGCGTAAAGCCAGTGAGTTCTCGTTTCACGATAGTCTTTGCTCCTTCGTTGAGCACCTTGGTGCGGCGTCAGGGGGACATGGTAGCGCACCGAAGGCAGCGGCAGCAAAAACACCACGCCCTTTTCCGGTTGAGGAAAACCCGATTGGGGCACCTGCACAGCCGCTGAACCGCACATTCGCAGCCAGATCGCACCTTATTGTATAATCATCAAAAGCTAGCCACAATACCAGACCGATTTCAAGCATATCGATTCCACCTCATGACCCAGCGACCCATTCTCCTCGATATTCCAGACAGTTTCGAGAGCAAGCGCCTCGTCATCTGTGCGTTACGGCCAGGCGATGGCACGGTGCTGAACCAGGCGATCCTCGAGTCGCTAGAAGAGTTGCGTCCATGGCTGCCATGGGCCAGTCAAGCGCCGAGTTTGGCAGACAGCGAGGAATTTGCCCGGAATGCTGCGGTCAACTGGCTAGCGCGCAGAGAATTCGTCCTTGCTCTTTGGCGCAAGGATACAGGCGAATATGTCGGTGGGAGCGGTATGCATCGCATCGACTGGGAGGTGCCATCGGTCGAAATCGGCTACTGGCTACGCACGTCACAGGTTGGGCAGGGCTTCGTGACAGAGGCAGTCAACACCATCACAGCCTTCGCCTTCAATACGCTGGGCGCCCACCGCGTCGAAATTCACTGTGACGAGCGCAACACGCGCAGTGCAGCCGTAGCTCGCCGTGCGGGCTTCGAGGTCGAAGCCCGCCTGCGCAACCATCGGCGCAACCCTCTGACGATGGCGTTGTGCAACACGATGATCTTCGCCAAGGTACGCGATACAGCAAACTGACAATACACCGGGTTGGAAAGCTTCACAGCAACCCTTGTGAAGACGGCTGTGCAGATACCCTTGCCAGGAGAGCGGAGGCACCCTACGCCGGGTAGAGTTCGTCGTACTTCTCGCGCAGATAGGTGAGATAGGGACGGGGTGTCAACCCTTGCCCGGTGGTACGCACGAGCAGTTCTTCGGGGCTGAAAGCGCGGCCGTAGCGATAGATCTTGGCCGTGAGCCATTGGCGCAGCGGAGCATAGTTGCCGGTCGCAAGCTCGTCGTCGAGTCCGAGCACATCGCGCCGAGCGGCCTGCATGAACTGCGCCGACATAACGTTGCCGATCGTATAGGCAGGGAAAGCGCCGAACTGCGCAGACGACCAGTGGATATCCTGGAGCACGCCCTCCGTATCGGTCGGCGGCACAACGCCCAGATACTCGGCCATCTTGGATCGCCAGAGATTGGGCAGGTCTTCGACAGCAATGCTCCCGTCGAGCAGGCCCATTTCGATCTCAACGCGCAGCATGATATGCAGGTTGTAGGTAACCTCGTCGGCCTCGACACGGATCAGGCTCGGCCGCACTCGGTTGACTGCACGGTAGAAGTGCTCGACGTCGATACCAGCAAGCTGGTCAGGAAAATAGCTCTGCAGCCGGGCAAAGTGCAATTGCCAGAAGGGGCGGCTGCGGCCGATCTGATTTTCCCACAGGCGCGACTGCGACTCGTGTGTGCCGAAGCTCACGCCGCCCACTGCGTACTGCCCGAGGAAGTCCGACGTGAGGGCGGTGCGCGTCAGAGCTGGATCGACGCCCTGTTCGTACAACGCATGGCCAGTTTCATGGAAAAGGCCAAAGACGGCGCCGGGCAGGTAGTTTTCCTGGTAGCGCGTCGTCATGCGCACATCCTGGCGCGTGACGGAGATTTCGAAAGGGTGCGCCGATGCGTCGACCCGGCCGCGCTGCATGTCGTAGCCAAACTGGCGGGCGATCTCCAGGGCAAAAGCGCGTTGTTGCGCGGCCGGATAGGTGCGGTAGAGGAAATCCGCCGCCACCGGCTGCCCATCGTCGACGATGTATTTGAGCAGGGATAGGGTGCCGGCCTTGAGTTCGTCAAAGAGCGCGGTGAGCCGCGCGGCAGACATATCTGGCTCGTACTGGAGCAGCAGTGCATCGTAGGGATGCGCATCATAGCCGATGGCGTCGGCCAGTTCGCGACTGAGCGCGACCATGGTTTTCAGGTGTGGGGCAAAGCGGGCGAAGTCATTGGCCGGTTTAGCTTCTTCCCAGACACGCTGGCCCACTGTGCGCTGCACGGCCAGTTCTCCGACCAGGGCAGCCGGCACACGGCGTACGATGGTGTATGCTGCGCGCGTGCTCCGCACAGCGCGTACGCGGTAGCTGTCGGCATCCTCGCCGCGCACTTCGGCCTCGGCAGCATCCAGCAAGCGTCCCATAGAGTCTGCAGCAAAGCGCTCCTGAAAGAGCCGCGTCAGCGTGGCGAGCTGCTGGCCGCGCGTCCACGAGCCGCCCGGCGGCATCTGCGTGCGCACATCCCAGGTAAGAATGTTCATCGTGCAGAGCAGATCGTTGAGTTCAGCCACGTAGGCGGCGAAATCAGCATATCCAGACATTGGTCTCACTCCTGTATTCCCGCCATTTCCCAGAATTTCGCCCACGCCAACATCCCCTCTTCCAGCCGCTGCAGGCGGAAAAACTCGTTGGGTGCGTGGAAATCTTCGTCGGCGGTGGAAAATGAAAAGAAAACCGTGTAGATACCAAGCAGGCGCTGGAAAAGTTCGCTCACCGGCAGTGTGCCGCCCATGCGCACCCGAACCGGCGCCGTCGCGTACAGGTCAGCCAGCACCTGGGAGGCAATGTGCAGGCCGACATGCTCGGTGGGGAGTCGATAGGGCAGCGCCTCGTGATGATCGTAGCGAATAGACAAGCGGACGCCGGGAGGCGTGTGAATTTCCAGGTGCCGTGCAACTTTGGCCGTGATGTCTGCCGGATTCTGGTCGGGCACCAGCCGGCAAGTAATTTTGGCGTGCGCCTCATGCGGGATCACAGTCTTGCTGCCCTGGCCCTGATAACCGCCCCACATGCCGTTGACCTCCAACGTCGGGCGCGCCCACATGCGCTCTAGAGTCGTGTAGCCTGCCTCGCCAAAGGTCGCGGGCGCGCCGGTCTGCGCCAGATAATCTGTACTATCGAAGGGCAGAAGCGCCAGCGCCGCGCGCTCGGCGTCTGTGAGGTCGACCACATCATCGTAGAAGCCAGCCACAGCGACACGACCATCGGGCGCGTGTAGGCCGGCGACGAGTTCGGCCATGGCATGCAGCGCGTTGGCAACGGCGCCGCCGTGCCGGCCCGAATGCAGGTCCTTGGCTGCGCCAGTCAGCGTGAACTCCAGGCCAGCCATACCGCGGCTCGCCACGGTGATCGACGGCAGATCGACACGCCACATTGCGCCATCCGCTGACAGGACGTAGTCAGCTGCCAGAAGCTCTTTGTGGGCGGCGATAAACGGCTCCAGGCTTGGGCTACCGATCTCCTCCTCGCCCTCAAAGAGGAATTTGACGTTGATGGGCAGGCGCTCTTCAGTTGCCAGAAACGCCTCAGCGACCTTGATCGGGATCAGCATCGGTCCCTTGTCATCGGAAACGCCGCGAGCGTAGAGGCGCCCCTCGCGAATCTGTGGTTCGAAGGGTGGATTCTGCCAAGCGTCGAGCGGGTCCGGCGGCTGAACGTCGTAGTGGCCGTAGACAAGCAGTGTGGGCGCGCCCAGTGCGTCGAGCCATTCGCCATAGACTACTGGGTGGCGCGCTGTCGGTAGAATCTGCACCTTCCGGATGCCAGCGTTCTCCAGATGGACGGCCACCCACTTTGCCGCTGCTGACATGCCATCAGCATAGGCAGAATCGGTGCTAACGCTTGGGATACCAGCAAACTCAATCAACTCAGCGACGATGCGCTCCTGGTGAGCACGCAGATAGTCAGTGACGGACGCAGCCATGTCGTCTCCTACTTGCCGCCGTCAATGGAGAGCACCTGTCCGCTGATCCAGCCTGCGTACTCGGAGGCAAAAAAGAGCGCGCCATAGGCGATATCTTCGGGCTGGCCCAGCCGCTGCAATGCGATGCGGGCGACGAGTTCCTTCTGGCCTTCCTCGCCATACGACTGCCACTGCTTTTCCGTCGCCGGATTCGAGCGCACAAAGCCCGGGGCAATATTGTTGACCGTGATTTTGTACGGCCCCAACTCGTGGCAGAGTTGGCGCGTCAGGTTGATCTGGCCAGCCTTGGCTGCGGCGTAGGACTGAATGCCGGTCAAACTGGCGCCTAGACCCGCCCCACTGGAAATGTTGATGATGCGACCCGATCGCGCGGCTTTCATGCCCGGCGCGACGGCCTGTGCGAAGAAGAATGCAGCGCTCAGATTGACGGCGATGATGCTATTCCACTGCTCCACGGTCACCTCCTCGAGCGGCTGACCCACCTGTCCCAGGACGCCGCCCGCGTTGTTGACGAGCACGTCGATATGGCCGGACGGAGCACTTGCCTCCGCCTCACGCACGAAGGCATAGACGGCGTCTCGATCCGTCACATCGACCCAGCGCACGGCACAACGCCCGCCTGCGGCCACACACAGGTGTTGCGTCTCGGCCAGTTCGTCGGCAAGAACGTCACACGCCCAGACATTGCCACCGTGCTGCGCAAAGGCGACCGCGATCGCCCGACCGAAGCCATGTGCTGCACCAGTAACGACGATCGTTTTGTCGGTAAACTCAATATTCATGATAAGCCTCTCCTCACACCGAGAACCTTCTGATCCAGTCTGGGGAAATCAAAATTTACACCTCAGATCAGCGAATCCCCACCGGCTGCTTCCCAATCTCTTCTGGACGCAGCGCCTCAAACGCTGCACCAATGCGCAGAGCCAGCCTATCGGCGCCTGGACGCGCCACAATCTGCAAGCCGAGGGGTAGATTGCCGGGGCCAAAGCCGCAGTTGACCGTGAGTGCGGGCAGGCCAGTAAGATTGTAGAGACCTGTGCGCCTGCCCTCTGCTGCCCCTTCATCATCGGTGATGGCCGGATCTTTGTGCGGAGCAACCCATGGCGCCGTAGGCGAAAGAATTGCGTCAGCGCCAGCCAGCAGGTCGAGCATCTGGCGAGTCAGATAGCGCCGGTATTGCTGTGCGCGCACGTATGCCAGCGCCGGCACGGTGAAGCCAAGTTCAATCTGCAGCCGTGTTAGCGGGGCGTATTTCTCTGGACATTCCTTGATCCAGCGGCTGTGAATGGCGCTCGCCTCCGGACCCAGGACTGGGAAGATCGCATCCTCGCTCCGCGCGAGGTCAGGAATCGACGCACGGGTAAGCGTAGCACCAGCGCGCTGGAACGTGGCGCAAGCCTCCGCGAAGGCATCGATGGCTGCGGGTTCCATGTCATCCCCGCTGCGATGATTGGACAGGACGACCAGTCGGCGCCCGCGCAAATCCAGCGCATCGAGCGGACGCGGTGGGCGTGCCAGCAGGGCGTCGAGCAGGAGGGCTGAATCAGCGCTCGTGCGTGCGATTGGGCCAGCGTGATCCAACGACCACGAAAGTGGGAAGATACCCTCCAGAGAGACGCAGCCATACGTTGGCTTGAGTCCAGCGACACCGCAATAGGCAGCAGGGATGCGGATCGAACCGCCGGTGTCTGTACCGACTGCGGCATAACACAAGCCCGCTGCAACCGCCGCCGCAGAGCCACCGCTAGATCCGCCTGCTGTGCGCGCCAAGTCCCACGGGTTCCACGCAGGCCCATAGTCAGAATGGACGATGCCGTAGGCAAACTCCAACATGTTGGTCTTGCCCACGATCACTGCGCCGGCGTCCTGCAGGTGTCGAACGATGACGGCGTCGGCAACGGGCACATGGTCGGCAAGAATGCGCGCGCCGCAGGTTGTACGGATGCCCGCCGTATCGACGAGGTCCTTGAGTGCAATGGGGATGCCGTGGAGCAGACCGCGATCGTGGCCTGCGTGCAGTTCGGCCTCAGCACGACGCGCGGCGGTCAGCGCATGCTCGGCAGTCACCGTAATGAAGGCGTTGAGCGATGGATTCAACGCCTCAATGCGCGCCAGCACCGCCTTCGTCACCTCGACCGGCGAGAGGGATCGATTGCGGTAGCACGCCGCAATCTGCGGAATCGAGACAAAGCAGATATCGTCATTCACCATCGTCGCCCTCGACTTCCACCGGCATAAAGGGCGCCCAGGGCAGGCCGACGGTGGGCAGCACGCCCAATTCCAGTGCAGCGAGCGCCTCGTCGCCGGCTAGAACTCCGGCCACAAAGGGTGCCAGTTCAGCGGCGCGCTCCGGCGCAAGGATCAACCCATTCAGCGCGGCAAGCAAGCAAACGGTGTCGGCGTCAATCGCCCGTGGGAACTCACGTGTGCCGGCCATCAGAGCAACACCACCAGTTCAGCGAGATTGGCCGTCTGTAGCATGCGCCGGCCCTCTTCGATGTCGTGGATCAGTTCGATCAGCCGCGCCGTAAGCGGTGTCGACACACCCAGCTGCATACCGATTGCAACGATCGGGCCCAGCTGAGCGTCGACTTCGGTGCGGCGCTTGCGCACGGCCAGATCACGCCAGATGCCGCTGTGTGTCTTGGCCGATCTGCGATTGAAGACAACCATCTCCTGAAGCGAGCGCACGGACTCCTCACGCGACGTGTCCGGTAGAAAGGCCAGAGGATCGAAGCCATTAAACCCTTGCGGGGTGACGCCACTGGCGACAGCGACACGCATCACCTCCTGCGCCAGGGCGATGTAGACGGCGTGGTATGCGGGTTCGGCCAGGCAATCAGCGATGGCGTCATTGGTGACAGCCGTGGCAAAGAGCTGGGCGCCGTAGGCCAGTTTGCCCCACAGATAACCCCAGATATTATCGGTGACGACGGCGTTCGGCTCAAAGGCCAGCAGCGCTCTATGCAGCGCGCCAATACGCTCCGTGTAGCGCCCATCCAGTTCACCCAGCACCACAGCGCCGCGGCCTGCATAGAGCACCAGACCCGGTTCCAGGTAGTCGGCGCCGAAATTGACAAAAGCACCGATCGTGCGCTGCCGCCCAACGACGCCGGCGATGACCCGCTCATTGAGGCCGTTCTGCAGCGAGACGACATAGCCATCAGCCGTCAGATGCGGAGCCAGTGCGTGCACAGCGCCCTCCGTGTCCTGCGCCTTGACACAAAGCAAGATCTGCTCGAACTGTCCCGTCACAGCATCCGGTGTAACGGCTTTCGCCTCAACCGTGAATTGATCGATAGGTCCCGTAATGGAAAGGCCGGTACGAATGATGGTGTCGACATGATCCACTGCACGATCGACAAAGACAATCTCGTGGCCGGCGCGCACCAGGTATGCACCGATGGCGCCACCAATAGCGCCCGCACCCCAGACAAGCATGCGCATGGTCAATCCCAGCCTTCGGTAATCAGGGCGCGCGTTTCGGTGATCGCTACGGCCCACAAAGCCAGCATCTCGTCATCGGAGCGCTGGTAGTAGCCACCGTAGTTGCCGTCACCGTAGAAGGAGCGCATCTCGTCACCCACCAACCGTGCACGTCTCACCCGTTCTGGCACAATTTTCTGCGCATCCGGCAGCATCACACCAGGGAGGCGCGTCCAGGGAAAGTTTTCCATCCAAGACGCGTGGCTGCCGATGGGGTCTATTTCCTGTACCTTGGCCCAGGTTGCCGGTGCGTTCCACCAGTTGTGGAATTTCACCCGCGTGCCGGGATGATCCGCCATCCACTCGGTCGCCAGGGCGTCAGCCGGGCTGTTGCCACCGTGGCCGTTGACGATAAGAATGCGCCGGAAGCCCATTTGGTAGAAGCTGTCCAAGATGTCCCGCACCAGGCGTACATAGGTCTCGATGCGCAGCGTGACGGTGCCGGGATAAGATTGGAAATAGGGGGTCAGCCCGTAACTCACAACCGGAAAGACGGGCACACCGAGCGGTTCAGCGGCATCCTCGGCCACACGTGCGGCCAGGATACTGTCGACGCTCAGGCTCAGGTAGGCATGTTGCTCGGTGCTGCCCAGCGGCAAGACGGCACGGTCATCGCCCTTGAGGTATTCTTCAACCTGCATCCAGTTCATGTCGGCAATGCGCATGGTTCCCCTCCTTTTCTAAGATAGATGAAGCAGATATGGGCACACGGATCGGTACCCA
>CAIRNL010000008.1 GCA_903879975.1 uncultured Chloroflexota bacterium
ATGATGCGCTGGCAAGCCTACCACACGCCACAGACGATCGATGAGGCGCTGTCGCTGCTGGCCGAATACGGCAGCAACGCTCAGATCGTCGCCGGCGGTACCGACTTGATTCTCGACGTGCAGCATGGGAACCACGCTGCCCCCCAGGCCCTGGTCGATGTCACCACCATTCGCAGCATCAACGAAATCCGGCAGGAGGGCGACTGGATCGTTATCGGCGCAGCGGTGACCCACGCCGACATCGAGCAGGACCCGCTGGTGCGTCGCCACGGCACTGCGCTGGCCGAGAGTTGCAGTGTCGTCGGTGGCCCGCAGGTGCGCAATGTTGCCACGATCGGCGGCAACGTAGCGCACGCGCTGCCGGCAGCCGACGGCACCATCGGCCTGCTGGCGCTCGGCGCCGAAGTCCAGGTGTGCACGTGGAACGGTACAGCGACTGAATGCACCTGGCAGCCGTTGCTGTCGATCTTTGCCGGGCCGGGGAAGAACACGTTGGCCAGCAACCAGATGATCGGAGCGTTCCGTCTTCCCGTTGCCAGCGCGCACAGCGGCAGCGCCTTTGACCGCATCATGCGCCCGCAGGGTGTCGCCCTGCCGATCCTGGGTGTCGCCGTCCAGATTGTGCTGGATGGCGCTCGCCGCCGCGCCGTCGGTGCAACCATTGCCATCGGCCCGGCCGGCCCCCTCCCCTTCCGCGCCGCCGAGAGCGAGGCCATTCTACTGACCGCCAACCTACTGAGCGACACAGCCATTGCGAGCGCCATCACTGCCGCCCAACGCCAGGCCGAGGTGCGCACCAGCAAACACCGCGCCACGAAAGAGTATCGCCATGAAATGATCGCCGTGCTGCTTGACCGCGTGCTGCCGGCAGCCATCGACCGTGCCCGTGAGAATTGAGAAGGGAACCACCATGCCTGCACTTACCTTGACCGTCAACGGCGTCGAACACCGGTTGGACATTCCAGCCGCTCGCTTTCTAGCCGAAGTCCTGCGCTACGACCTGGGGCTGACTGGCACCAAGATCGGCTGCAACGAGGCTGAATGCGGCGCCTGCACCGTCATTGTCAATGGTCGTAGTGTCGATTCTTGCATCTTTCCCGCCTTCAAGGCGCAGGGCGCCGAGATTCTGACCATCGAAGGCGTCGCCAAGGCATGGAACAGGCAACGATCTCCCCTCTCTGCTCCCCCATCTCCTCCAAGCAAAGAAGAAGGATCGGAGACAGCAAACCTGCACCCGCTCCAGGAAGCTTTCGTACACTACGGCGCCACGCAGTGCGGATTCTGCACGCCGGGCTTCATCATGCAGTCTAAAACATTGCTCGACGCCAACGACCAGCCCAGCGACGACGAGATCAAGCACTGCCTGAAGGACACCTACTGCCGCTGCACCGGCTACACGTCCATTGTCGGCGCGGTCAAAGCTGCAGCAGAAAAGATGCGCACCGGTCACCTGCCTGAACCGAATCTGCCTGGCGTCGCCGAACCGTTGGCACAGATCGGCAGACCCCTGCCGCGGCCTGATGCAGTCGCCAAGGTAACAGGGCAGGCCATGTACACGGACGATTATCTCTTTGACGGGATGCTGCACGGCGC
This sequence comes from uncultured Chloroflexota bacterium, assembly GCA_903879975.1. Taxonomy (GTDB): domain Bacteria; phylum Chloroflexota; class Anaerolineae; order Caldilineales; family Caldilineaceae; genus Caldilinea. The sequence continues at coordinate 1,594 of CAIRNL010000008.1, forward strand.
CACACTGCGCAGCGAGCATCCTCATGCGCGCATCGTCTCTATCGACGCCAGCGCGGCATTGGCCCTGCCGGGCGTTTCCTGCGTATTGACGCAAGCCGACATCCCTGGCGAGTTGCGCCACGGACTCGTTGAATATGACTGGCCCGCCTTTGCCGGCGGCCAGTACCCGGCGCGCTACGTCGGCGACCCGATCGCGCTCGTCGTCGCCGACACAAACGAACTGGCGCACGATGCGCTGCAGCGGATTCGAGTCGAGTACGAAGTGCTACGTGCAGTCACCGACCCGGTGACCGCACGCCAACCCGATGCACCGGTGCTTCATCCCGACCGGCCCGACGGCAACCTGCTCAAGCATATCAAGGTGCGCCACGGCGATCTTGCGGCTGGCTTTGCCGCGGCCGACGTCATCGTGGAGCGCACCTACCGCACGCCCATGACCGAGCACGCCTTCCTGGAGCCGGAGTGCGCGATCGGCGTGCCGGCCGGCTGGGTTGACCCGCGGTACGGCACCCACGACAAACTGACCATCTACGTCGGCAGCCAGATACCTTATGCTGACCGCAGCCAGGTGGCGCGTTGTCTTGGCCTGCCCGAAGAGGCTGTGCGTGTCAAAGGCACGGTCATGGGCGGCGGCTTTGGCGGCAAAGAAGACATCGCCGGCCAGTTTCATGCTGCGCTGGCGGCAAAGGTCACCGGCCGCCCGGTGAAGATTCTCTACAGTCGCGAAGAGAGCCTGCGCTTCCACCCCAAGCGCCACGCCACCATCATCCGGATCAAGACCGCTGCAAAGCGCGATGGTACGATCACGGCAGTCGAGGCCGAGCTCTACGGCGACAGCGGCGCCTACGCCAGCCTGGGCGAGAAGGTCATGACGCGCGCCACCACGCACGCCACCGGACCCTACGTCGTAGGCAGCGCCAAGATCGACTGCTATGCCATGTACACCAACAATGTACCGTGCGGTGCGTTCCGCGGCTTTGGCGTCACACAGTCGGCCTTTGCCGTGGAGAGCAACATGGATCTCGTAGCCGAGGCGCTGGGCATGGACCCTGTCGAATTTCGTCGCAAGAACGCTATGCGTGTCGGCGCAATGACCGCTACCGGCCAGGTACTGCGCGACAGCGTCGGGCTGCTGACGTGTCTGGAGAAGGTGGAGAATGAAATGAGAGATTGGGAATTGGAGATTGCCGGAAAAAGAGAAAACGGCGCCACACCCATCCCCGCTCCCTCGCTCTTCGCCCCTGTGCGCGCTGGCAGCAAAGTCTACGCATGGGGCATAGCCGCTGGCTACAAAAACACTGGCCTGGGTGGCGGCGCACCTGACAAGGCTGAGGCCGAAGTAGAAGTCTACCCCACTGGTTACGCCGAGATTCGCACGAGCAGCGCTGAAATGGGGCAGAATCTCGTCGGCGTACTGGCAGCCTGTACGGCAGAGGAATTGGGACTGCCTTTCAGGGACGTGAGTGTGTTGGTCATGGACACCGACCTCACGCCCGACGGCGGGCCGACCACAGCCAGCCGCCAGACCTATGTGAGCGGCAACGCTGCGCGCCTGGCGGCTCGCTCTATGCGCGAGCGCATGCAGGGGGTACTGGCCGAAAAATTCGACGTTCCACCCGATGTCATTGGCTTCCATGAAGGGCTGGCCTATGTGGACGAGGAACGGCTGGCAGAAGTCAGGGGCCAAGAGCACCAGACAAAAAACGAAACCTTTGGCTTAAGCACAGCCACTGCCAGACGCCGTTCGCTCTCTTTCGGCGAGGCCGTCCAGATCCTGCTCGACGAAGGACGGTCACCAAAGTTACGGTATGAGTACTGGGCGCCCAAGACACAACCGCTGGGCACCGGCGGCGACATGCACTTCGGCTTCTCATACGCCGTGCATGCGGCTCTGGTCAGCGTGGACACCGACACGGGGGAGGTCGCAGTCGAGCGTGTCGTCGCTGCACACGATATTGGCCGCGCCATCAACCAACTCAGCCTCACGGGCCAGATCGAGGGTGGCATCGTCATGGGCATCGGCAACGCCATGACCGAGCACTACATCGAGGAGAACGGCGTACCGTGGACGCAGCATCTCGGCCAGTACAAGATGCCGGGCATCAAGCACATGCCGGAGATGCGCAACTACATCGTCGAGGACCCAACGGCGGACGGACCTTACGGCGCTAAGGGCGTGGGCGAAATCAGTTCAATCCCCATCAGCCCGGCCATTACCAACGCCATCTATAACGCGGTGGGTGTGCGCTGCATGGCGCTGCCCGTCGACCAGGACGCGCTGCTGCTGGCCATGAAGCGCAGCGAGCGCGAGATCGACCGGCGCTGGGGCGACCGACCGTGATTGGCCGATAAGATGACCCTGTGCGCGCCGACGCATGGGTACATGTCCACTGCCTGAAGTGATCGGATTGAGGAACCAGGATTTTCGGGCATCGCCGCTGCCGAGAGGGCGAACTTGCAAAATCCTGGTTTCCATCGACCTTTCCGTCAGATCGAGGGCTACGTATGGGCGGACTTTCTC
>CAIRNL010000009.1 GCA_903879975.1 uncultured Chloroflexota bacterium
CACACTGGCCGCAGAAGACGCAGGTCGTGTCCGGCATGGGCTGGTCGAAGAAAGTGCCGATCTGCGTCTCGAAGCCGCGGCCATCGAAGTTGAGCGCAAAGGTATACTGTGCATCTTCGGCGCACACTTGCACGCAACGCCAGCAGAGCACGCATTTGGCGTAATCGCGCACGTACATGGGGTTGTCATCGATCAACGGTGGGTTGCGTCGCTCGGCAGCGGGGAAGCGATTGTGATCGACGCCATAGTCGTCCATCTGCGCTTGAATCCCTGGCGCTTCGGAGAGATCGACGGCTGAATCGAGCATCTCCAGGATCGTTCGGCGGCTGCGCTCGACGCGCTGGGTACGCGTGTGAACGACCATATTGTCGCTCACCTGGGCAACACAGGCCGGTTGCAGCAGCCGCTGCTTCTCGACCTCTACCACACACAGCCGGCAGAGCGCGTTCGACGTGCACGCCTCGTGGTAACAGATCGTCGGCACTTCGATGCCGAGCATAGCAGCTGCCTTGAGGATCGTGCTGCCGGCCGGTACCGAGACAGGTTGTCCGTCAATCGTCAACGTCACATGATTCATGATCGGCGACTCCGTTTTCAAAGAGGTGTGGCCAGCGTTTCATGGCGCTGAGTATTGCGCTGGCTGCCGTCTGACCCAGGCCACACAGGGAGGCGTCGGTCATCGTCCAGCCCACGTCTTGCAGGCGGATAGGGTCGCCGGACAACGGGCGACCTTCGGCCAGGCGGTCGAGGATTTCGAATTGGCGCTGCGTGCCCAGTTGGCAGGGATAACACTTGCCGCACGATTCGTGGGCAAAGAAGCGACCGAGCCGGCGCAAGATGTCACGCAGGTCGCGCTGGTCGTTGAAGACCATGATGGCGCCCGAGCCTAGCGTCAGCCCCGCCGCGCGCAATCCCTGGAAGGTGATGGACGTGTCCAACTCGGCAGGTGTGGCAAAGGCCCCTGCTGCACCGCCGATCAACATGGCCTGTAACTTGCCGCCGACCACGCCGCCCGCCAGATTTTCGATCAGGTGGCGCAGCGTAATGCCAAAGCCGATTTCGTAGAGACCGGGGCGTACGATGTCCCCTGAAACACACAGCAGCTTGGGGCCGGTCGATTCTGCTGTGCCGAGACGCTGAAAGGCATCAGGCCCATGGTTGATGATGTAGGGCGCCTGTGCCAGTGTCTCTACATTGTTGATGGCTGTCGGTTTGCCGAAGAGGCCGTGGGTCGTGGGGAAAGGCGGCTTGACACGCGGGAAGCCGCGCTTGCCCTCAATCGACTCGAAAAGCGCTGTTTCCTCGCCGCAGATATAGGCGCCGGCGCCGCTGCGAATCTCGACGTCGACGCTGTAGCCCGATCCCAGAATGTTGTCACCCAGATAGCCGGCCGCACGCAGTTCGTCCAAGGCCGCTGCCACGCGTTCGATTGCCAGTGGATATTCCCCGCGGATGTAGATGTAGATGTGGCCAGCGCCGATAGCATATGCGCCGATGATTGCACCTTCGAGCACGCGGCAAGGATCGCCCTCCAGCAGGACGCGATCCTTGAAGGTGCCTGGCTCCGACTCGTCAGCGTTGACGACAAAGTACTTGGGGCGTCCCGTCGCCTTGGCTGCGCCGTCCCATTTGGCCCAGGTGGGGAAGGCCGCCCCCCCGCGTCCCAGCAATTCTGATGCACGCATGGTGTCGATCACCTGCTGCGG
>CAIRNL010000010.1 GCA_903879975.1 uncultured Chloroflexota bacterium
ACCGTGATGTTGCGGCCTGCGACCTCACGTGCAAGGCTCTTGGTGAAGCCGATAATACCGGCCTTGCTCGCCGCGTAATTGGCCTGTCCCGCCTGCCCGGCGATCAGCAGCGAGAATTTATCGGCGCTCCTTTGTGCCTTGGCATGAGAGGACATTCAAGGCACTGAAGCATGGCCAGCGATGGGGGTGGATCGCCTGCGCCCCAGCCAGAGGAAACAGAATGCGCTGGCAAGGGCAATAGTCGAACAGAGAGCGAAGAGCGCGGGGAAACCCGCCATCTGCACCAGCGTACCGCCCAACATACTGCCCAGCAGTTGGCCGGTGCTCCCGGCAGCGTTGAAGAGCCCACTACGGCTGCCGCGATGCTGCTGTCCACCAAACTCGGCAGCAAAGGTCATCGAAGAAGCCGTGTAGCTGCCGAAGCCGAAGCCGCGCAGCACCTGCACGCCCAAGAGCAAAGGCAGATTCTGTGCCAGCAACGTATAGCCGATCTGTACAACACCAATGCCAAGACCGCCTGCGGCCAGCATAATCGACCGCCCCATGGCATCGGACAGAGCGCCGGTGACGTACATAGCCGGCAATTCGATAAAGGCCGCCAGCGACCACAGGCTGCTGATGGCCGTCTTGCTGTATCCAAAGGTTGCCATGTAGTTGGGCCACATGGAGGTAGAAGCGACGTGCGCCGTAGTCCACAGCATCACGCCGGCCAAAAACAGCAGCGGCAGGCCGGCACCAGGCCGGTGCGATTGGCTGCCTGGCACAACGGGGAGGGGCGCGGAGTGGACTTCCTGCACAAAGAGGGCAGCCAGCATGGCCGCTAGGAAAAACGCACCGCACACGACAAAGACAAACGACAGGCCAAAGGTATCTGCCAGGCGACCCCCGACCAGCGCGCCGACGGCAAAAGCCCCGGAGCCCAGCCCGCGCGTGAGTCCCATCTGCCGCCCTCGCCGCTGCGATGAATCCAACGTATCGCCCATGAGCGCCAGGCCGAGCGTCGAGACAGCGGCCATCGACAGCCCATCGAGCAGGCGCGCCGGCCAGGCGTGGGCAACGTCGCCGGCTGCGCTCAACCACCAGTAGCTGATGGCGGCACCCGCCAGCCCAGCCAGATAGAGCGGCTTACGCCGGCCCATGCGATCGGCCAGCCAGCCCAGGGCATAGCTTGCGCCCAGCATGACCACGATAGTGCTCGTCAGAATTCCGGAGATCAGGGCAAAGTCGGCACCCAGACCCTGCAGATAGAGCGTGAGAAGTGGGGAGTTGATGCCAATGGCCACCATGGCGAGGATATTGACTAGGGTGAGGACACGATAGTTGTTCATAGATGGAGCAGAGAGCCGGTGTGTTGGCACACCGGCTCCACCTGTCTGTATTTTCTGCGTGGCACGTTCCAGCCATCTCATCAGATGGCTGGAACGAGACCGATTTCTCAGCTACCCTTGGGCTGCAGCTGACCGGTCAACATCAGCACGATCACGAACGGGTCATTGTAGGTGCCGTTCTGGAAGACCGGGTCACCGTCGGCCGGCCAGCCGGTGACGCGGATGTCGGGCGCCGGGTTGTTGCCGTAGCGCTCCCACAGCGGAATCTGCGGCAGCAGTTCGTTGTAGGCCAGGGCCAGGTCGCCGACGAGCGCCTTCTGCGCATCGAGGTCAGCCCCCTTGGTCGAATCTGCGATCATCTGGCCGAGATCGACTTCACCCAGCGCGTCGGTCTGCTGCAGCATAGCGAAGGACATCCCCTTCTTGGTGGGATCGCCGACGCCGGACATCGCCTGATTATAGGGCGTGCGGAAGTTGGAGTTGAAGGCATACTGCGGGTAGGGATTGCCAGCACCCCAGTGGCGGATGGCCAGGGTAAAATTGCCGTCCTGCACATCCAGATCGTGCTGGGTGAACGTGATGCCGCGGAAAGCCGTCTTGATGCCGAAGTCCGTCAACTGTTGTGCGAGGTTTTCGGCAGCGGCAGACCAGTCGGCATATTCGGCTGGCGCAGTGAGTTCTAATTCCATGCGCTTGCCGGTTTCATCCATCCAGACATTATCGGAGTCACGTGTCCAGCCAAGTCCCGTCAGGATTTCCTCTGCCTTAGCGCGGTCGAACTCGTACTTGTTGAGCTTGGCAACCGTCTCTTCACTCAGCCAGTTCGACGCCAGATTATCGGAGAAGCCGGCCATGTTGACCACAGCCTTGCCTGAGTCACCCAGGGAGACGACGCCGTTCTCATTGCGATCGATGGCGTAGGCAATTGCCTGGCGCACTTCCTTCTTGTCAAACGGCGCCACCGTGTGGTTGAAGTAGAGCGCTGGGCCGTTGTAGTTTGGCGCGCGGATGATGCGATAGCCCAGGTCGATATATTCCTTTTCCGTGGCGGGCGGGAAGCCATGCGTGGCGTAATCGACATCGCCCGACAGGACGAGCGGGGTGACGACCGGCGTCTCGCCGTTGTAGTTGACAAGTTTGTCGAACTGGACCTCGTCAGCCATGAAGGAGGTGGGCACCTTGTTCAGGAGCATCTGCGACTCGGTGATGCTGGCCGGGTCGATCTTGTACGGGCCAAGCACAACCATATCGTCGGGGCGGAACTCGTTGAACTGAGCCGCCAGGTCCTTCCATTCCTGGTCGTCCTTGGTCTTGCCAGCGGCAACGAGGTCGTTGACCTGCTGCGCCCACTCACCATAGACCGACGAGGCATGAATGTAGCTGTCGCGCAGCAGGCGGCGCGGGGCGACCGTGGAGGGGTCGCGCAGGATGAAGTCGACCGTCGTGTCGTCGACAGCCTGCACATCGGCCAGGTGATCGGTCCATGCGGCTGTGTTCTGCAGGCGGTAGATGGCGAAGGTGTCGACAACGTCCTTGGAGGTGTAGGTGCTGCCATCGCTCCAGACCGCGCCGGCGGGCAGTTTGACGCGCAGGGTCACGTCATCGACCCATTCCCACGACTCGCCAGCCACGGGCATCCAGCTTGCGTCCGCCCACATATAGTAGAACAGAGGCGGCTCCATCAGCGATTGGTAAGGGCCGCCGGCGAGGTAGCCACCGGTTACAAACGTGTTGTTGTGGCCTTTGGGTGCGACGTCGTACGGCCAGGCAATGTGGAATTCACCGCCACCGGCGGCAGGTGCTGCGGCTGCTTCACCGGCGGGTGCTGCAGCCGGCGCTGCAGCCGGCGCTGCACAGGCCGAAACCAGCAGGGCCAGCACCAAGAACAGCGCAAAAATATTTCTGCGTCTCATTGAATCTCTCCTTAGGTTTGAAACTTGAACAACAGGTACGACTGTTTTCGGGTTCTCATTTGTCATGATCAGCGTCAGTTTATCTCCTTTCCAGCGTCAGCGCTGGCTGAGGCGCACGGCAATGCCGATTGCCACGACAAAGATCAAGCCAACGAGCACGGTGAACCACGTTATGACGAATTCGGCCGTACCCGTCTGCACCACACACAGGAGGGGGATGCCGGTCACCAGCATCAGGCTGCCGATCAGCAGCCCAGCCCGGGCGAGATCACGATCCACTGGCTAGACCAGCAGCCTGATGCTCTCGCCCATGCGCACCGGGCAGGCGACGCGCCCGCCCTCTGGTAACGGCTCCAGCGGCGGCACCGCTCCGTCGCACTGCCCCGGCAGCGAGTATGGACAGCGTGGATGAAAGGTGCATCCACGCGGCAATGCCAGCAAGCTTGGGATTTCAGCATCGCGCAATTCGATCTGCCGTTTATGTTGTGCCAGTTCCGGATCGGCTTCCGGCACGGCAGAGAGCAGCGCCTGCGTATAGGGGTGGCGCGGGTCTGCGATCAGCCGGGGCGTCGGTCCATCCTCCACGATCCGGCCCAAATACATGACGGTGATGCGCCCTTCCCAGGCAAAATACTTGGCCAGTGCCAGGTCATGCGTGATGAAAAGGAATGTTACGTCAAACTCTTTCTTAAGCCGTGCCAGCATCGTCAGAATACTGACACGAATGGAGACGTCCACCATGGAGACCGCTTCGTCGGCGACGATGAATTTGGGATCGACCGTCAGTGCGCGGGCGACCGCTACACGCTGGCGCTGGCCACCGCTCAACTGGTGCGGGTATTTGTCGATCACGTCGCGCGCCGGTGTCAGATCGACCACCTCGAGCAACTCAAGCGCTCGGCGCTCCGCTGCAGCCTTGTTTGGGACCTTTTTGTGTCGCAGCAGCGGTGCTGTGATAATCTGGCGGATCGTCTGCGTCGGGTTGAGCGAAGAGTAAGGGTCTTGATGGATGATCTGCACAGACTGGCGATAGCGTCGAAAGGCAGCGCTATCCAGCCGCTTAATATTGGTGCCCTCGAAGATCACTTCGCCCGAAGTTGCCTCGATTAAGCCTGCGACCATGCGGCCTGTCGTACTCTTACCGCAGCCACTCTCCCCCACCAGGCAGACGGTCTCGCCCGGCTCGATGGCAAATGAGATCGAGTCGACGGCGGTCACCGTCTCTTTGCCCTTGCCGAACTGTCTGGTCAGATTACGCACCTCCAGGATCGGCGCCATCAGCCAACCTCCTTTCCGGTGGTAGCCACATCCAGGACGTTCAGTGCTCCGCGATGCAGTGGATTCGCTTGCAATTCAGCCTCGACCTGCTGCCAATTCCAGCACGCTGCGGTATGATTCGGCCCGACGGTCTCCAGTTCTGGTTCTTCCTTCTGGCAGCGCTCGCCGGCAAAGGCGCAGCGCGGGTGAAATTTGCACCCTGACGGCAAATCGACCAGGTCGGGGGGCGATCCTGGGATCGAGAAAAGCTCTTCAAAACCGCCGGACACGGTCGGCACAGCGCGGATCAGGCCGAGCGTATAGGGATGGCGAGGCCGGTAGAAAATATCGTCAGACGACCCGAGCTCGACGATGCGGCCGGCATACATAGTCGCCACACGGTCAGCCAGTTCGGCAGCAATGGCGAGATCATGGGAGATGAAGATCATCGTGAAGTGCTGATCTTCCTTCAACTCGCGCAGCAGCTTGATGATCGTACGCTGGGTAATAATATCGAGTGCGGTGGTGGGCTCGTCGAGAATCAGCACCTGCGGGTTTAGCAACAACGAGAGCGCCAGGAGTACGCGCTGGCGCATGCCACCGCTGAGCTCATGGGGATAGGCGTCGATGACACGATTGGGGTCAAGATGGACGAATTTCAACAAATCGACCAAGCGTTCGCGCACTGTAGCCTTATCGTTCCAACCATGTGCCTTGGCGGTATCGAGCGCTTGTGACCAAACGGTAAGCACTGGGTTAAACGCGTTGAGCGCAGCCTGAAAAACCATTGCGCAGTCGCCCCAGCGGAACTCACGCAGGTCGTTTGCTTTCAGACGGAGTACGTCGACCTCGCGCCCCTCGCGGCGATAGGTGATGACGCCGGGCGTGACTTCAGCCGTTTCCGGTAACAGGCGCACGATTGCCAGACCCAGCGTCGATTTTCCGGAGCCACTCTCGCCGATCAGGGCCAAGCTCTCGCCGGCCAACAGATCGACAGTCACGCCACGCACTGCGCGCACTTTACCGCGCCGGGTAGCGTAAGAAACGTGTACGTTGTCCAGTGTCAGCGGCACAGTTTTATTGCTGCGCATTTCGTCTGTCTGCCAATCCAGGCTATTCAAAGCCATGTCCCTCAGTCCTTGCCAGGTTGCGAGCTACACCATGGTGCGAAGTCGCGGGTTGAAAGCGAGTTCCAAGGAGCGAGTCATCGTAATGACCGACAGTTGGAAGAGGGCGATGGCCAGAATCGGCATCATAATGCGCCACATGGCATCGCGGAAGAAAATGGCACCCTGGGTCCACGAAAGGCTGATCATGACACCCCAGTTGCTGCTGGAGACCGGCACGAGGCCGAGCAACACCAGCCCCACCTGGGTGTAGACAGCGGCCGTCAGCGCCAGCGTAAAACTGATCACAATGTAGGTCATCATATTGGGCACGAGTTCGCGAAAAATAATGTGTCCAGTGCCCAGATCGAGCGCGCGGGCAGCTTCCACAAAGTCGCGTTCCTTGAGCGAGAGCGCCTGGGAGCGCACGGCGCGCAGCAACGCCGGCCAACTCAGCAACCCTAGGAAGACCCCCAGGAAGGTCAAGTTATTGAGCGTAATAAACGCTGCCAGCACAGCGAGCAATGGAAACTGAGGAATGGTGAGGAATATATCGGTCACACCCATGATCGCGGTATCGATCTTGCCGCCGGCAAAGGCGCTGAGGGTGCCGAACGCTACTGCGATGAAGGTAGAAAGAAACGCCGCCACCGCTGCCACATAAATGACATCCTTGCCGCCGTGCACGATTTGCGAGAAGATATCACGCCCCTGGTGATCAGTGCCCATCCAGAATTCGGCGGAGGGAGGCTGATAGATCTTGTCCAGCTTGGTCTGCGTATCGCGCGGAATGAAGATAGGGCCGATCAGACAGAGGACCAGAATGGCACACGTTGCCAGAAATCCGATGAAGCCAGCCTTGTTGTAAATCATGAGCTTGAGCGTCGTGCTCAGCCAGTCAACGATTCCTCGGATAAAGCCCATCTGCAACTCCTGCTAGAAAGAAATGAGTGGCCCCATCTTCAGTCGGGCGTTTCCAACCCAAACGCCAGGTGTGGGGAGCAACCTACCCTCGGCACTCAGCCAACCTTGATGCGTGGATCCAGCCAACCATAGAGAAAATCGGCCAGTGTGTTGGCCAGAATGACCGAAAATGTGATGACCAGGAAGACACCCTGCATGACCGGATAGTCGCGCTGAGCGATGGCGCTACTCAGCACGTAGCCGATGCCCTGGTACTGAAAGATAGTTTCGATCAGAAAAGAGCCGCCGACGACAAATCCAATTGCAATCGTCAACTGGGTGAAGAGAGGCAACGCTGCGTTACGGCCAACATAGGCGGTTGTGATACGCCAGTCCGTGAGACCGCGTGCGCGGGCAACGGTTACGAAATCTTCGCCCAGTGTACCGACCGTGCTACCCTTCATGCTCAACATCCAGGTGCCGATGGTTGTGAGCACATAGGTAGAAACAGGCAAGAATGCGTGAAAGAGCGCGTCATAGAGGAAAGCCAACGAGAAGGCGGGCACCATTCCAGGTGACATCGTGCCACGCATCTGGGCAATCGGCAAGATCTTCCACTGCACACCCAACCACACGACAAGCAGGATGCCAAGCAGGTAGTTGGGGATCGAACTGACAACCGACGCAAAAACGGTGAGGGCATGGTCGAGCAGCCCGTCACGCCGGTAGGCCATTATCAGGCCCAACAAGATACCCAAGATAAAACTCAAGACCAGGCCGATCCCAACGCTGAAAATCGTCCACGGCAGGAAGCGAACAATGATCGCTGAAACGGGGGTGCCCGGCGACGTGATGGAGACACCCAGGTTGCCCTGCAGCAGATTCCAGATATAGTCGAAGTATTGCTGCCAGAGTGGGGCATCCAGATCGATGGCGAAGAGCGCAGCTGCCTGAGAGCGGGCATTGTCATAATCCATGCCCTGGGTTTCGATCAGGCGAGCGATATATTGTTCAACAGGGTTGCCTGGCAGCAGACGAATCAGGAAAAAGATAATCGTGCTGACGATCCAGATCATGAGCAACGCCCTAGCGATCCGGCGCGCGTAAAAATTTTGCGTCACGCGGCGCAGCGTTCCCGTTCCAGGACGTTCGGCTGGCAATTTTTCCGGCACGGTAGCTGACGTAGTCATAGGCGCTGATGGGCACTCTACAAGTCCAAACCGACCTAACCAAGGAAGTGGGCGGTCAGGAACCAGGAATTCGATCCACGAACAAACTGTCCGGCACTAGCTGGAGACTTCGTGAGAAGCCGATCGTTCCTACTGAATTGGGTAGCGACTGGATAACAGAGTGAGGGTATCACAAGCAGCTTCGGCATGTCAAAATCTGTCCAAGGGGCACATTGCGACAGCTCAGAACGCCCGCCCGTCCACACTACCCACACCGTAGCTGCCGCTCGGCCTGCAATGGGCACTATCTGGGAGAACAACCACGATCAATCAATTTCGAATCATTTGTGCGCAAAATTACCATAGAACATAGCCACTGTCAATCCAAAAAAAATAGGTGAAGAGGCGAGGGGGAAGTGCTTGGCGATGGGCGTCCCCCCAGCTGAGCTGCGCCCAAAAGGGAGACACCCTGCGCGCCAACTTGACAAAGCCCCCCTACAATGGTAAAAAGCATAATGTTGCTGATGACGGCAAAAACGAAAAGCAACATGCAGCTTACCATACGAATTCAGGCAATGAGTGTCGTCGCTGCCGGATCATTCCGGTAGAGGAACTTCCCGACTCCCAGCTGAGAAGGGTGACCGGATCAGGAACGCTGCCTCACGAAACAGCAAGTGAGGGAACAGTGGTTTTGGAACCATTGTGACTACAACCGCAACAGAGAGTAGTCCCGCCGGTACGCCGGTAAGGGGTGAAAGGGTGGGGTAAGAGCCCACCAGCGGGAACAGCAATGTTGCCGGCTAGGCGAGCGTGCGGCGGGGAGCAAGGTGAGTGGGTTCGGCCTGGCACAAGACAGGTTGAATCTCATCGCAGCGATTCGGGTGAGGTCAGGTAACACCTGGCAAGCCACGCATCGCCGGCCAGCAAGGCCGAGACAGATGACGACAAAACAGTGTAGCGAAGCAATTCGCTGTATTGTGAACAGAATCGGGGGTACAAAGTTGCCCTGAATTTGCAAAGAAGAAATGCGTGTTGTATACTCCATTCATGCAGCGGCAGAAATGCCGACGTGGCGGAACTGGCAGACGCGATAGACTTAGGATCTATTACCGTAAGGTGTGGAGGTTCGAGTCCTCTCGTCGGCACCACGATGTGGCCGGTTTAGGGGCCCGTGGCCTAGCGGGAAGGCGTCTCCTTTGCAAGGAGAAGATCGTCGGTTCGAATCCGACCGGGTCCACCTCCACCGAGACTTCAGGAAGAGAAACAATGCTGGCATCTGCGGGCGTAGTTCAGCGGTAGAACGTCTCCTTGCCAAGGAGAAGGTCGTGAGTTCGAATCTCATCGCCCGCTCTTTCCTCGATAGAGGGCTGAGTGCCATCCCGTCCTCAGCC
>CAIRNL010000011.1 GCA_903879975.1 uncultured Chloroflexota bacterium
TACTTCTTGCTCTTGACCCAGCGATCGCTGTTCTTGCGGCGATAGTGCTTTGGAATCAGGTTCAGATAGGTCCACGCCACATCGGCATTGGAAATGATGACGTCCGCCTGGTATACGGTCCCATCGGGCAACCGCACGCCCGCGACGCGCTTCCCGTCCACCAGGATTTCCTGGATTTCCGTGTTGAGCTGCACTTTGACGCCCAGTTCGTCCAGCAGGCGGCCAAAACCGTCGACGATCGCGCCGGTGCCTCCCTTGGCGTAGTGGATACCCCACTCGCGTTCCAGGTAGTGAATCAAGACGTAGAGCGAGGGCGCGTCAAGCGGGTTCCCGCCAATCAGGAGCGGGTGGAAGGAGAAACAGCGACGCAAAAACTCGTTGTCGATATACTTGCCCACGTAGCCGTAGACGCTGCGATAGGATTGCAGCCGCACCAGATCGGGCACGACGCCGACCATATCGGAGGCATGCAGGAAAGGCTGGTCGATCAGCGCCATGCCGGTCTCGAAAATCTCTTTCGTGGTCGCCATGAAGCGCGTGTACCCTTCTTTATCGGCAGGATTCCACGCGTCGATCTGATTCAGAATGTACTCATGGTCACCGTTGTAGCTGAAGGCGCGCCCGGTGTGATCAAAAATTTTGTAGTATGGATCCAGCGGGATCAATTGGAAATAGTCTTCCCGACGCTTGCCGGCAAGCTCCCAAATCTCGTCGAAAAGCCAAGGTGCAGTGATAACCGTTGGACCGCCATCAAACTTGAATCCGTTCATTTCATAGGTATAGGCGCGGCCACCCAGCCGATCACGCTTCTCAAATAGCGTGACATCATACCCCTTGATCGCCAGACGCGCCGCCGCGCTCAGCCCGCCGAAGCCGCTCCCAATGACAATGGCTGTTTTGCCCATGAGTTCACCTATCTATCACTGAAGATTCGTGATTTGCCAGCGATTTAGATTACGCCACACGACGCTTCTGCAGGAGAGCGACCACCATCGCCACCACGAGCAGCGCTGCAGCGCCCATTGCACTCCAAGCCACGGCAGGCATAGCGGCCTGTTTCACGGCAATGCCCGCAAAGGCCCAGACCAGCACGAGTACATAGGCCGGGTTGGCCTCGCGCAGGGCGAAGATCAGCCCGAGTACTGTCGCCACTGCAATCATCAGAATCGCCCAGATTGCCGGCGACAGGGGAGCACCTGCCCAATTCCAATCGAGTAGCACCGTCGCCGTGTTCGCCACCGTCGCCACTGTGATCCAGCCCAGATAGATACTAAACACAATATGGGTTGCCCAACGTTCGGCCGCACCGACGTTTCGGGTGAAGGGCGACAGGCGCAGGTAGATGCTGATCAGGCAGGCCAGCAACACCAGCATCACAGCCAAGCTCCACGCAAATTGATTGTAGTGCCAGAGAAAAATCCACGCAGAATTGGCGATACCGCTGACCACATAGAGCCAGCCAATGCTACGCAGACGCGGATTCGTGCGTTGAGCGGGCAACGCCTGGTAGATCATATACGCAAGCAGCCCCAGGTAGATCACACCCCAAATCGAGAAGACATAGCCCGCCGGCGTAAAGAGCGACGGGAAGCGATCCGAAATCTCGCCGGTACTCTGGCCATTGAGAGGGAGGCTAGTTGCCATTCCGTTGACGGCAATTGTCGCCAATGTAACAACGATCACGGCAAACTGCCGGAAGTAGTCGCCAGCATCAGCACTGATCTGTGTTTTTTCGGTTAAGGCAATATTTGTCCCCATACCCCTATCCCTTGTAATGGTTTTGCACAGATTTAGTTTATCTTCAAGTTCGGTGTCCTTCAGTGATTACGCTCCTGTTTGTGCCCAAAAATACAGAAGCACCCACGACGACTGTCGCGGGCCTTCTGTACAACTCAGTTTCTGGACGCCACAAGGCCGCAGCACTCGCAGAAGACCCGGCTTCACTTTCATCAGACCCGATCCAGGAATCGCACGTCGTTGCTGTAGAAGAGCCGGATGTCATCCACGCCCCGCTTGAGCATGGCCTGGCGCTCAATGCCCATGCCA
>CAIRNL010000012.1 GCA_903879975.1 uncultured Chloroflexota bacterium
CATCTGTGGCGCATCCCTTATGAGCGGCGCGCTGTAGAAGCTGAAGATTGGTCGAGGCGGTACAACCTTCGCCCGGCAGCTGAGGATCAATTTCGGGTTGCGCTGGTTGCCGTGGATGTGCAGAACACCTTCTGCCTTCCCGACTTCGAGTTATACGTGGCGGGGCGGTCGGGCAGCGGCGCCATCGATGACAATCGCCGGCTCTGCAGTTTTATCTACCGGAATTTGGGCTCGATCACGCAGATATTCCCGACGTTGGACACCCATCAGGCGGCTCAGATCTTTCATGCGCTCTTTTTTGTCGGCGCGTCTGGCGAACATCCTGGGCCGATGACGATCATCACAGCAGAGGACATCGCTGCCGGTGTTTGGCGCTTCAATGCTGATTTGGCGTCGAGTATGGGGATCGATCCGGCTTATGCGCAGGAGTACCTGGTGCACTACACCAATACGCTGGCGCAGCGCGGCTCGTACGATCTGACAATCTGGCCCTATCACGCAATGCTGGGCAGCATCGGCCATGCCCTTGTACCCGCCTTTGAAGAGGCAATGTTCTTTCATGGAGTTGCACGGCGTAGCCAGCCCGACTTTCAGGTGAAGGGTGATGAACCGCTGACGGAACACTACTCGGCATTCGGCCCTGAGGTGCAGTACGATCAGACACGGCGTCAGGTTGGTGCGACCAATGATGCGCTCCTGGCAAAGCTGGCTACGTTTGATGCGGTCATTGTAGCCGGCGAGGCCAAGAGCCACTGTGTGGCTTGGACGGTGCAGCATTATCTCGATGCGTTGCTCCGTGTTGCACCCGATCGGATCGGTCGAGTCTTTCTATTGGAGGATTGCACCTCGCCGGTCGTGGTGCCGGGTGTTGTGGACTACACGGATGCAGCCGATGCAGCATTTGCACGCTTTGCGGCGGCGGGCATGCACGTCGTGCGTTCGACGGAAGCGCTGGAGGCCTGGCTGTCTGGTGTCTAGTCCAGATGGGCGCAAATAGGGCGGCGGTTTTGAAGAGCAATTTGCCAAATCGCTCTTCATGTTGCGCTGCTCCATCACTACCGATTGACGTAGGTCCCTGTGTACCAGGCTGTCCATGCGGGGCTGGTGGAGAAAAAGAGGGGGGGGATGGCGTTTCGCCATCCCCCCCCTCTTTTCTCCACGGCACTGTCTAGCTGACGGCGGGAATCAGCAGGCCGTAGTTGCCGTCCCGGCGCCGATAGATCACGTTGATACTGCTGGCCTGGGGGTTGTAGAAGACAAAGAAATCGTGGCCGAGCAATTCCATTTGTTCCAACGCTTCTTCTTCGTCCATGGGTTCGACCAAGAACTCTTTGCGCTTGATGATGTAGCCTGGCTCTTCGACCATTTCCATCTCTTCGGCGACTGTCGCCACAGCGATCTCGGCCTCGCGCGTGGCGGCATGCGAGGCACGGCGCTTGCTGTCGTGGCGGCGCCCTTTGAAGCGGCGGATCTGGCTGGAGATCTTATCGAGGGTGGTGTCCACCGAGGCGAAGATGTCGCTGGTGGCTTCTTCTGCGCGCAGAATCTGGCCATTGGCCCAGATCGTGATCTGTGCCGTGTAACGGTCGTCCGCTGAGCGAGTTGGATTCTGGGTCAGATCAGCGCGTACCTCGCCGATCTGGGGGAGATATCGCTCAAGGCGGCCGACCTTCTTTGTCACATACTCACGCAGATAGTCGGTCACCTCAATGTTGCGGCCGTTGACCATTACTTTCATGGTCCTGCTCCTTTCTACGGTAACTTTGATTAGCAAGAGAGGGAGAACGGTGACGTGGATGCTGAATAGCCACCTCTCCTGTTCAACGAACCTTGCCGCCAACGAGTTCCATCGGCTGGACACCCTGATTGGCCTGCGGCAGCTGGGCTGCCTGGCGCGCAACAGGTACATGCGCGCATGAGCAGGCTGGCAGCAGGCCATACATATAGGGTTGCCAAATCGGATGGAGTATAAGTGGAAGACAAACCTGAAGGTGCATCCATAATCAGATTTTAGTCACGGTGCACTTTGTTGTCAACGGCCGAATGGCCGGTTTTTGGCTGGAGCCGGTGTGGCATCGATGGGCAGCTTCTGGTTCGCCTGGCTCCGTCTCTTGTCAGTGGATTGTAAGACACAGCCAGGCATTTCCTCAATACAATGTCGATAGTTGCGAGAAAGTTCGGTCCTGGCACGATGCGTTGCGTGGGAAAAGGCAGACGAGACGTGGACGGAGCAGGGATATGACCGCAAACACGAACATCGCCGCAACCCAACGAAAGGTCGAGGCGAACGCCACATCCAGTCTAGCTGCACAGCGGAACCTTTACCGGATGTTTCTGGTCATTGGGGATGCAGCCATGCTGCTTCTTGCCTTTACGCTCGCTTATTGGTTGCGATTCGCAGCGGGAATAACGCTGCATGCCGAGATCGTCCCATACTGGCAGGGTTATTTGTTTCTGTATTCGTTCCTGATTCCGCTATGGTTGGGAATCTTTGCCGTATTTGGCCTTTATGACTTCAATTCGCTGCTGGGCAATATCACCGAGTATGGCAAGGTCGTCAACGCCTGTACCTGGGGCATGATGGCTGTCGTGATCTACGGATTCTTCGATCCAGCATTCGTGATCGCACGTGGCTGGCTGGTGTTCTCCTGGCTGCTTTCCATGTTTTGGGTGAGCAGCTTCCGCCTGCTGATGCGTCGCATTGCCTACCGGGCGCGCCGGGCCGGCTATTTTGTCATGCCGACGGTAATTGTTGGAACCAACCAGGAAGCAGTCGCACTGGCCGATCAGTTGCGCAACTCAGCCGGTTCAGGGATGGAGATCACGGGGTTGGTGGCTGTGGCGGGCAGCGGCTTTCGCATGGGGGATCAGATTCATGGGATTCCCGTGCTGGGCGATCTGGAACATCTGCAGGAAATTCTGGCCGTGCAGCATGCTGAAGAAGTCGTCGTTGCAACGACGGCTGTCGATGGCGAGCAACTGGTTGGAATTTCTCAGCAGCTGAGCAACTCTCCGCAGACCCATATGCGTCTCTCTTCAGGGCTCTACGAGGTGTTTACGACTGGGATGGAAGTCGCCACTCGCAATTCAGTGCCGCTGATGAGCCTGAAACGTCTGCGTCTGAACGGTGTGGAGACGCTCCTCAAGGGTGCCCTGGATTATGCGCTGATCTTGCTGGCTTTGCCAGTGTTGCTGCCAGTCTTTGTTGTCATCGCCGTGTTGATTAAACTCGATTCACCGGGCCCGGTTTTCTATCACCGTTGCGTGCTGGGCGTCGGTGGAAAATCGTTTGGCGCTTTCAAGTTCCGGACAATGTACGTCGACGGCAACCAGATTCTGGAGCAGTTCCCGGAATTGAAAGCAGAGCTTGCTTGTGCGCATAAACTGAAGGACGATCCGCGTGTCACGCGTATCGGCAAGTGGCTGCGTCGGACGAGCCTCGACGAACTGCCTCAACTGCTCAACGTCATTCTCGGGCAGATGAGTCTGGTCGGCCCGCGCATGATCAGCCCAGCCGAGCATGACCTCTATGGTCGTATGAAGCTCAACCTGCTCACTGTGAAGCCTGGGCTGACTGGCATGTGGCAGGTATCCGGCCGTTCCGATCTCAAGTACGACGAGCGCGTGCGCTTGGACATGTACTACATTCGTAATTACAGCATCTGGCTCGATATCCAGATTCTCTTTTTCCAGACGATTCCGGCTGTCTTCAAGGGGCGTGGCGCATACTGATGCTGCCTGGCTGGCGCGTCCAGGATCGATCTCCGCCGGAGCCTTTTTCACGGCAACTGAGTTCGTAGAGTTGCCTGGTGGAGTACAGCATGAAGGCATTGATTCTCGCGGCTGGGAAAGGTACGCGGTTGGGGTCTTTGACGGAAAACTACCCCAAACCGATGTTGGCCGTCGGGGACCAGCCGTTGTTGGCCCGCCACATTCAATGGTTACGTGGCTATGGTATCATGCAGATTGCCGTCAACCTACATCACGCACCTGACGTCGTCCGGGATTACTTCGGCGATGGCCGACGTTATGGGGTGGACCTCACCTACTCTTACGAGCCTGAACTCATGGGCACCGCAGGGGCTGCCAAGCGGCTGGAACGCTTTCTCGATGAGCGCTTCGTTGTGCTTTACGGCGATGTCTTCACCAATGTCGATCTGGCGCGGCTTGCTTCGTTTCATGCGCGTGGGCTTGCCGAGAGAGGGGCCGATGCGGGGCTGACGATGTCGCTCTACCACGCGCCGAACCCGATGGAGTGCGGCCTCGTTGACCTGGACTCGGCAGGCAGAGTACGGCGTTTCGTGGAGAAGCCGCTTGCACAGGAAGTCTTCACCGATCTGGCCAACAGCGGCATCCTGATCTGCGATCCGGCGCTGCTGTCAAAGGTGCCCGCTGCAGTGGCCTATGACTTTGGCCGCGATCTTTTGCCCGATCTGCTGGCGTCTGGCTTTCTGATGATGGGGTTGCCGCTCGCCGGCGACGAGTATGTGGTCGACATTGGCACACCAGCCGGCTATATGCATGCGCAAGATCTGGCCTGTGCCTTGGGAGTGAGGGGCTGACATCACTGTTTGTGGAATCTTCTTGCCCACCACGGGCAGGCTTCAGGTTCTGATTTTGGAGGAGTAGAAGGCAGATGATTATCTCTCAGACTCCGCTGCGCATCAGTTTCTTTGGTGGCGGCACCGATTTTCGTGAGTTCTTTCAAGAAGAGCCTGGCTGGGTCTTGAGTTCTGCCATCGACAAATATGTCTTTGTGACGATCAAAGAGCGCTTCGACGACAGGATTCGCGTCGGGTATACACGCACGGAACTGGTCGATAGCGTTGACGAAGTGGAACACGAGTTAGTGCGTGAGTGCCTCCACAAGACCGGTATCTGCAAACGTATCGAAATTAATACGATGGCTGATATCCCGTCGGAAGGTTCGGGGCTCGGCTCGTCCAGCACGTTGACGGTGGGACTGCTGCATGCCATGTACGTGCATCTCGGCACGCCAAAAGATCATGCGACACTGGCGCGGGAGGCGTGTGAGATCGAAATTGATGTCCTGAAAAAGCCTATCGGTATCCAAGATCAGTATATTGCATCCTATGGTGGGCAGCGCTTTTTCGAGTTCTGTGCCGACGGCGCAATGGCGGTGCAGTCTATCGCAATGGAGCCAACTGTTGCACGCCGTCTGAACCAAAACCTCATGCTTTTCTACACCAATGTGGCGCGCAAGGCCGAGACCATCCTGGTCGAGCAGCGGGAGAACATCGAACAGCGCCGTGCCATTTTGCGCGAGATGAAGAAGATGGCAGTCACGGGGCGGTCGTTGCTGGAGCAAGGGCAGATCGACCGTTTTGGTTCGCTGTTGCACGAGGCATGGCTGCTCAAGAAACAACTTGCCAGTAAAGTCAGTAACCCGGCCATCGACGAACTGTATGACAGGGCTGTCGGTGCTGGCGCCCTGGGCGGCAAGATTACCGGAGCTGGCGGTGGCGGTTTCTTGATGCTCTACTGCCCGCGCGAGCGGCAGGATGCAGTGCGGAGCGCGCTGTATCATCTGCCTGAACTTCCGTTTCATCTGGAACGGGACGGTACAAAGGTGATTTTCAATTATCGGCGTTAGCAGTTCATGCTTGCCGGCCGAGGAATGAATCCAAGGCCGAAGGGGGAATGATGTCTGCTGGAATGCAATCCTTGCGGCAATATGCGATTGAATTGCAGGAAACGTTGGGCGCGTTGCCGCTGAGTGCGGTCGACAGGGCGGTCACACGCCTCTTCACGGCCTGGTGCGAGCGAAATCAGGTGTTCATTATGGGTAATGGCGGCAGTGCCGCCACTGCATTACATATGGCGGCAGACCTGAGCAAGAACACGGCAGTGCCGGGCTTCCCGCGCCTGCGTGCAGTTTCGTTTAATGACAATATGGCACTTTTTTCAGCGCTCGGCAACGACACGGCCTACGATCAGGTCTTTCGCGAGCAGGTGCTGACCTATGTCGACGCCAATGATGTCGTCGTGGCGATTTCAGCAAGCGGTAATTCGCCCAATGTACTCAAAGCTGCGGCCACTGCCCGTGAGTTGGGTGCCACGACGATCGGTATGAGTGGCTATTATGGCGGGAAACTTGCCGAAATGGTTGACATTCCAATCGTTGTGCCTAATCATTCGATCGAACAGATCGAGGATTTACACATGATGCTGGAGCACATGATCACGGCAAGCGTCCGAGCATCCATTCACTATGCGGTCAAGCGCGCGGCATAGACACGCTGTGTGACCGTGAGGCAGCGCCGAATGCGCTGCCCTGAGCGGGGAGTGTTTCCTGCAGAATATCGGGTTTGGTGCTTCCTTATGGCATTTGATGCGATTTTTGTCGACCGCGATGGGACGATCAATGTGGAACAGTCAGACTACGTCAAATCTCTCGACGAATTTGAGCTGTTGCCAGGTGCGATCGAAGCCCTGGTTCGTCTCAGCGACCTCGGTATTCCCATCATCATCGTGACCAATCAGTCTGCCATCGGGCGTGGGCTTACCTCTGCCGCACGGATCGACGAGATTCACGCAGCGTTGACGGCGCAGGTCTTGGCTGCGGGTGGCAGGCTGGACGCAATCTATGTATGTCCGCACCATCCGGAAGCGCGCTGTTCCTGCCGTAAGCCCAAGCCAGGAATGCTGCTTGCTGCCGCGGCCAGGTTCGGCATTCAATTGCGCCGCAGCGTGCTTATTGGGGACAGCGTGACCGATCTCGGTGTGGCCAGGGCAGTGGGCTGCACGCCCATCATGGTGCGCACTGGGCTTCATGCGCAGGAAGTGGCCGCACTGGCCAAAGAAGATTTGTCGGTGTTGTTGGTGAATGACCTGTCCGACGCAGTAAGTTGGCTTTTGGCGAACGCGGAAATGTCTACACACCGCCCGCCCGATCCAGCGGATAGAGTGTAGGCCGATCGTCACTGGAGTATACCCGGATGTGTGCATGTCCATTTCTGGGGCTTTACGACGACGCAACGATCATGTTGAGCGAGGGCACTGCTGCTCATCGTTGTTACGCCACGAAACCCCCCATCTCCCCTACTGAGAACCATCAAGCGTACTTCTGCTTGTTAGATGATTATTCGTCCTGTCAGTTTTTCTTGGCTGCCCGATCGACAGGAGCTCAGAAACCGGACCTGACTGCCAGGCGGCCCGCTCTGTTGCGCCGCACTAGGCGGGGCACTCTGGTATTCTGGGCAGCGGTGATGGCAGCTGTTCTCATCCTGGTTGCCGCCATTGGAGGGCAGGAGAATTGGCCAATGTGGCCACACGCGATTCCAGGTACGGCGGAG
Organism: uncultured Chloroflexota bacterium; assembly: GCA_903879975.1. Taxonomy (GTDB): domain Bacteria; phylum Chloroflexota; class Anaerolineae; order Caldilineales; family Caldilineaceae; genus Caldilinea. The sequence goes on from CAIRNL010000012.1 coordinate 7,317, forward strand.
AGGGCGTTTCGCCGCGCGGCAAACAGTACGCTGATGCCTTTGCCGAGTGCAACCAGGCTCGAACGCCCGACTGCGTCCCTTGTGCTATCGGATGCGCCAGCTTCGTCTGCTGGAATCACTGCAGAGCGTACTGGAGTTCAGCCACCGCCAGACAGGGCAAAGTTTGTTGTCTTTTCGCCGACGAGAACATCGAGCCTATCCACCAACCAGTTGTTCCTGGCACCGAAGATTGGAAATGCAGGTTGGTGGGATAACGAATCGCCTGTTCAGCGTGGCCTGAACGATTCGTTCTTGTATGTCGGTTCGACCGGCGGGCGTATCTACATCAGTGCTGCTCGATTTGACTTGGAGGAGTTGCCGCGCGGAGCCTTGCTGACGGCAGGGTCGCTCACGTTGACTGGTGTGGCGGATAGCCGTCTAGACCCAACACTGGATTCTACCTGGTTGGTACAAGTGATATCTGAGCAGCAGTTGGGTTCTTTGGTGGGCACCGACTTTCTTGCCCTCTACAGTGCACCGTCTTCGATCACGCTGTTCCCTGAACTGCAGACGGGTGATTTACAGAAGGACGGGAAAAATGTGTGGAACTTTGATGACAGTACGCTCCGTTGGGTAGAGCAGGAGCGGATCAACGGAGCGAAGTCGGTCACAGTGCGGATCGTCGCTGCGACCGGCAGTGATCAAGATACGCTCTTCGGATGGGATAGCGGGCTGGGCCTAAAAACTGAAAATAACGGCCCGCAGTTGCTGCTTGAATATGCGCCTCCCCCCGCGACCCCACCCCCATTCCCAACAACTCGCTTTGTCGTTGCGACGGCTACGCCGGTGCCCGAGAATGTTCTGACGGTTGTTGCCCTGCAGGGTACGGCGACAACCGTCGCGCAGACTACTGGAACCTATACGCCGCTACCCTATTTCATCACACCGACACCGTTCCCGCAGAACCTGGAAACAGTACAAGCACGCGCTCTGGCATTGGGGCTGCCAGTTGTTGTTCTCGAAACTCCGGTTGCACTCGATGCGGCAACAGAGACGGCTGTCGCAGAATACGCGACAGCCGTTGCCCTGACCACGGGTACGTTCACCCCAGTTCCGACAGGCTTTGTAACGCCTTTTGTTGTGGTGCCGTCGCCGCTTGCGGAGAATTCTCTGACGGCGGTTGCTCGGACGACCCAAGCCGCTCAGGCCGAACTGACCGCTAGCGAAACGGCGACGTCTCTGCCCTGGAATGCGGTGATCGGTGAATTTGTTGTGGCAACTCCGTTGCCTGAAAACGTGGCGACGGCTGCTGCTTTGTCCATTCAACAGACTGCCAGCGTCCAACTGCTTGGCCCTCCAACGGCAACCCCATTTCAATGGATCGTGATTACGCCCACTCCGGTGCCGCAGCCGACAGCTACAGCGACTCTGCCTGTTTTGCTTCCACAGAAAGCGTTTACAGCAACGCCGATTCCAACCGCCACTGAAGTAACGCCAGATAGTTTGCCGGACGAGTTCAGGAATCTGGTCTTTTTCAAGACGAATCGTGGTAGCGGCGAAGAGACCTGGTTTTATGCTCCTGCCTCCGGTGAGTCAGGGAAGATCACGCGCGATTGGGTTTATCCGTTAGCGCAAAAGCAGCTGGCGTTATCTCCTGATGTCAACCATGCCGTGATCGTAAAGCGGGATTCGAACAATATTGCCCAATTGTTCATCCGTTCGTTCGAGTATGGAAGTGAAAAGCAGATCACGAATTTTGGCAGGGATAGCTACGATCCAGCCTGGTCTCCAAAGGGTGACTGGATTGCATTTGTCAGTACGAACTCAGGTAACGATGAGATCTATCGCATCTCGCCTGACGGAAGCGTTGTCGAGCAACTCACAAGCAATCAGTGGGAGTGGGACAAACATCCTACCTGGTCCCCGGACGGACAGCAGATTGTGTTTTTCTCGAATCGCGATTCTGGTCGGCGTCAGCTGTGGACTATGAACGCTGATGGGTCAAACCCGCAGCCGTTCCTGATCTCTGCCTATGAAGACTACTATCCGATTTGGGCACGGTGATTTGTTGGGCTGTGGATGGAGGGGGCGGGATGCGAGGCCTCGAGCGCTGAGGATAGAGAGCAAACATGAACGCTGTTGAGCTTTGGAAGTTGATGGCACCGTTGCGAAAGTGGTGGTGGCTATTGCTCCTTGCGGGTCTATCGGCAGGAGCATCGAGTGTCGCCTACGGTCTGACAAAACCGCCTCTGTATGAATCGCGTTCGACGCTGATGGTCGGCACTATCGTTCAGAATCCGAATCCGCAGACGTCGGAGGTGTACGCGTCGCAGGCCTTGGCGGCTACCTATGCCAACATGGCGATGCGCGATCCAGCCAAACAAGCTGCGATGCGTAGCCTGGAAATGGACTGGCTGCCAACCTATTCTGTGTTGAACCCTCCGAACTCACAAGTGCTCGAGATTCGTGCGATCGATGTGGATGCGCAGCGTGCACAACAAGTTGTCAATGCGATCATCCACTATCTCATCGGCATCAGCCCGGAAGGCAATACGCTCAGACATCGTAACGAATTTCTGCAAGACCAGCTTCAGAAATTGGAGGAGGGTATTCGAACAACAGAACTGGCGATTGAGCATGCTCAGAATGACCTTGCTGCCGCGCTGAGTGCCAGAGATATCCGTGCAAAAGAGGATGAAATCCGTGCACTGGAAGGCAAGATGACAGCGTTGCAGGATAGCTATGCGGCACTCCTGAGCAACACATCGCAGGGGTCTCTCAATACAATTCAGGTGCTGGAGCCTGCAACATTGCCAACTCAGCCAGTGGACTCGGGGCTGTTGCTGACAGTCGTGATTGCCGTGCTGGTGGGCGTACTCTTCGCTGTCGGTGGCGCCTACTTTCTGGAGTTTGCCGATGATCGCCTTCAGACCGCGGATCGTGTCAAAGACCAAACCAGTCTTTCCGTGCTCGGGGCATTCCCCCTCTCCATTCATGCGGGGAATTCGCACGGCGCTTTAGTCATGCTGGAGGACAGTTACGGGACAGCAGCTGAGTCGATTCGTGTGTTACGGACTAACTTGTTGTTTGCATCGGTTGACCACGAACTTGGCAGCCTTTTGGTTTCAAGCCCCGTGCCCGGCGAAGGGAAATCGTTTGTGAGCTCCAATCTTGCCGTTGCGTTTGCGCAGACGGGGCAGCGCGTAGTTTTGCTCGATGCCGACCTGCGCAAGCCGTCTCTGCATCGGATATTTGATCTGGTAAATAATGTGGGTATCACGAGTGCACTGATATCGGACATGGTTTCTTTGGGCACTTTGGTACAGCAGACCGTGATTCCCGAATTGCATGTGATCACGTCTGGACCCTTGCCGCCCAATCCGTCAGAGCTGTTGAGTTCGACTAAAATGGAGAGACTCCTGCGACAACTGGAGGAGCAGTACGATCTCGTTGTGGTTGACAGCCCCCCAGTCACGGTGGTGTCCGACACTGCGGTACTGGCAAGCCGGGCTGATGGAGTGCTGATCGTGCTTTCAGCCGATCGGTCTCGTCGCGATCTTGCGCGGAATGCATTGGCTGCACTGGATCAGGTGAATGCCCGTGTGCTTGGAGCCGTGCTCAATCGAACAAACGCAACTCGACATGGCTTCTACTATTCGCTCCGCAAAGAGTATGGTAACCAGTACTACGGCGCGCATTACACTTCTCGGCCAAAGAAAAAGTCGGCCTCTCCTGGCGCTGTGCCTTCGGTAAGCGAGTCCGTCACCGCTTCCGGCGTTGTCAGTAGCGTGTCAGGCAATGGGTCTGCTGGCAGGCCAATCGCAGAAAGGACAAAACTGCAATAAGCTGCCTTGCCGACACTTTGGCTGCCGTTTCTTGCGCAACAGTGCTGCCCGGTTACAGGAAGGTTAGGCTGCAACTCCGTGTTTCTATCGGATGGCGAAGAGGGTCTGGGTACGATACACCTGCTCGTTGTCTGCACAGCCAATGTGTGCCGATCGCCGCTGGTCGCTGCGCTCATCCAACAACGGCTGGCCGATACCAATCTCAGCGAGGGCATTCGGGTAGAGTCGGCTGGGGTATATGGACACACCGGGGACTCCATCGATCCTGTTGTTCTAGATCTCCTGCGTGAACTGGGTATCGAGCCGGCAGCACATCGGGCTACCCCAGTCGAAGAAAGTGCATTATATGGAGCCGACCTCGTGCTCGTGATGGAAGAAGCACACCGGCAGTCCCTCTTCTACCGCCTGCCGGCTGCACTGCCGAAAATTTTCATGCTGAGTGAGCTGGCAGGGCGCTACGAGGATATCCGTGACCCGCATGGGCAGGATCTGGCAGACTATCGCGCAACGTTCGACCAGGTGACGGAACTGTTGGAAGCGGGCTGGCCTACGCTCATGCAGAAGCTACAAAAGAAAAACACTGGCGCCTGAGCCGGTGCTTTTGTGGTCAGATGGGCGGGAAGGGAACCGGTGTGTCCGTCAGCGCGTGGTCATATGCGTCGACAGTGCGGAGCCCCCTGGTTTCAATCCCCAGTTCTCGATCGGCTGTTCCTCGAGCGAACTGTCGAGTTCCATGGCTCTGCGTGTCATCGCAGTCGCTGCAAGTAGCAGAACAAACGCCCCGATTCCAACACTGATGAGAATGGCAGCTGTGATGGCGATGAGCATCCCGTTTCCCCCTGCGTACGCAGTCTGGTCAAATCAACCGACGTGCTTCTAGCCTGCCACAGAACAGGGTAGACCGCCAGTGACAAAAGTCTTGCTTTTGGGAAGTAAGGTTTTGGGGAGCCTCCGGGCGGCAAGGGCGGATTTTTTTGCCGTGCCAGGGCAGCACTGTCTACCGGCCACGTGGGGGGCGCTCGTCGATTGTCTGTGCCAATCGATCTGCTGCGGCGTGTCAATCCCCCATGAGAGTACCCTATCGTAGAGGCGGCACATCGTAAGGGTCAGGTCAGTGTTGTTGGCAGCGACTGTCAGTGAAGTGCAAGCTGAAGTGACGATTTTTCCTGTTACGATAACCTCCGAAGAGCACAACGTATCGCCGTGAGTTCACCGATGCTCTACCGGATAGTCACTGATGGAGGTGGATGGCTGTCTTGTGTCTCGTATGCACGTGTCTGACAACGCCGCCCAGGCGTTAGCCCTTTATATCCGTCGGCAGGCCAGCAGTCCCTTCCGATACTTGCTCGAGCAACTATTTTTTCTGCTGCTTGGCTGGATACCAACAGCTCTAGGGATAGGCATTCGAGCCGTGTTGTATCGATTGCTCATGCAGATGAATGGCATTGCTGCGATTGAGAACAATGTCAGAATATGCTACGCCGACTCTATCCGGCTTGGGCGCAATGTCTACCTCGATCAGGGCGTCTATCTGCATGCTTCTCCGAACGGCATTCAGATCGGTGACAACTCATTTGTGATGCACGGTTCCGTGCTGCATGTCTATAACTTTCGCAACCTTCCACACGCGTTCATCCAGATCGGTGCCAACAGCCTGATCGGTGAGATGAATGTCTTGCGTGGTCAGGGGGGCATCACGATCGGGAATCGCGTCTACACGGCGCCCCTGGTGCAGATGCTGGCAGTCAACCATGTCTTCAACGATCCGTCCGTACCCATGGTCGATCAGGGCATTACCGCCGATGGCATCGTGGTCGAAGATGATGTCTGGATCGGGGCCGGTGCAATCGTCACAGATGGTGTACGCATTGGCAGGGGGGCTGTGGTGGCCGCCGGTGCCGTGGTGACGGGCGACGTTCCGCCCTACACGGTTGTTGGGGGTGTACCGGCCAAGGTACTGCGAGTGATCGACGGATCCGTCTCGAACGAATCAGGGCGACCGGTTTACTACTAAAGTGAAGGGAAGATGTCATGGCAACTCTGTCCGTAGTCATCCCGGCCTATAACGAGGAAGAGGGTATCCGTTCCATCATGGAACGTGTGTTGGCGATTCGCAGTGCGCTCCGTCAAGTTGCTATCGATGATCTGGAGTTGATCGTGGTGGATGACGGCTCTGCCGATCTCACGCCGGACCTGGTGCGTGCGCAGGAAGGTGCCAGGTTGGTGCAACATGCCCGAAATGGTGGCTACGGTGCAGCCCTGAAGACCGGTTTTGCGGCTGCCAAGGGTGAGTGGATTGGCTTCCTTGATGCAGACGGAACGTATCCTCCTGAATACTTTCCTGCGATGATCGAGGCCGGCCACCGCGAGAACGCGGATCTTGTCATCGGTTCGCGCATGGTCGGCGCTTACAGCCAGATGCCGATAACCCGCCGCATCGGCAACCTGATCTTTGCGCGTCTTGTCAATATTATCAGCGCAGCCAACATCACCGACTCTGCCAGCGGCATGCGCATTTTCAGGAAGTCGATCCTGCCACGTCTCTATCCGCTGCCGGATGGGTTGAATCTGACACCCGTGATGAGCACGCGCGCGCTCCATGAATCACTGACAATGGTGGAAGTGCCGATTCCGTACAGCGAACGCATCGGCCGCTCGAAACTGAGTGTGGTACACGATGGCATGCGTTTCGGCCAGTCGATTGTCTGGACTGCGCTCAACTATAACCCGGCGCGCATGTTCGGATTGGTCGGCATGGGCATCTGTGGCGTTGCCGCCGTCATTGGCCTCCTGCTCGTATGGGCTCGCCTTCAGGGTGTGCAGAGTGTCAGCCCGATCGGTGCGTTTGCGCTCTTTTCCGGTCTCGTATTCGCCGTTGCCGGCGTGATGCTGGTAGCGCTGGGTTTCGGTTTCAACTATTTTGTGGCCTTGTTTCATAAGACGCCTGTGCGACAAGGCTTGTGGGGGCGCCCGCTCTTCAACGTTCGCTGGGAGCAACACTTTGGCTGGATTGGCCTGGTCGTCCTCCTGTTCGGCCTGCTGGTTGCTGGATTCAGCCTGATCATGACCCTGCTGGGCTGGACCTTGACCCAACTGTGGCTCTATTACCTGGCCAGCGCAGTCTTCACGCTGATGGGACTGCAATTGATTGTTGCCTGGGTGCAGATGCAGACCCTCGACGCGCTGCATGTCCGCGAGGATCTGGCCGCAAGTGATCTGCTCGGCAAGGCAGTGAACCCTCAGAACGAACTGGTGCTGCGCAACGCCCGCAGCGATCCGTTGCAGACGCAGGCGTAGGCCGTCCGTCCAGTGGGGGCGCCTGTGGGAGGATAGAGTTCAGTATGGAGGACCCTTGTGACTGACCGTTTGAGCAAAGACATGCAGACATCCAAGCAGCCCGACATCGATCGGGTGCAGGCTATCCGCGAAAATCTTGGCACGCGGCGTATTCCGCCGCTGCGCCTGTCGAATTTTGCGGATGCCAGCGCCAGTGTTCAGACGCTGACGGCTTTGACACGCCCGGCTGGCTCCGTCGACGTGCTGCTCGCCAATCCGCCCACGCCTGACGGCGCAATCTGGATTCGTAGCCAGCATCGCGTTGGCCGCCGTAGCCGTGAGAACATGATCTGGCCGCAAGTCAGCCTGGCGCAGATGGCTGCGCTACTTGTGCCCGAGTATACGGTTGAGATTGTCGATGCCAACGCGCTGCGCATGCGGTGGGCGCAATTCGAGGAGTTGCTGGACGAGAAGCGCCCCAAGTACTATCTGACCCAGGTGACCGCGCCAACACTGCGCAACGACATGTATGGCGTCTTCCTGGCCAAGTCACTCGGCGCAAAGACGATGGCCTTTGGCACCCACGTCACGCCAATGACCCTCGAGACGATGCGTCCCTTCCCGGCTCTAGATTTTGTGCTGCGCGGTGAACCGGAAATGACCCTGCGCGAATTGCTCGACACGCTCGAGGGTAAGACCCCCTCCAACCCTGGCGTCGCCAAGATGCTGCGCGAGACGAGCAAGCCGCAACGTCGCCGTGTGGATGCCCAGACCCTCGCTGCCGAATCCATGGCGGTGGAAGCGGAATCGCCCTACGCTGACATCCTTGGTCTGGCTTGGCGCAACGATACGGAGATCGTCCTGAATCCGGATCGACCGTTTATCCCAAACCTTGATGACCTGCCGATTCCTCTCCATGAACGACTGCCGCTCGACAAGCAACGCATGCCCATGATCAGGGGACCCTTCACGTTCATTGTGACGAGCCGCGGCTGCCCGGCAGGCTGCAGATATTGTATCAAGCACGTGAGTTACCAGAACTCGGTGCGTGTGCGCTCGGCCGAGAACATTATCGAGGAACTGCAGTACCTTGGTTCGTTGGGTATCACCAACATCCACATGTATGCCGATCTCTTCACGGTCAACCGTGACCATGTCGTCTCTCTCTGTCAGCAGATGATCGAACGCAGTCTGACGATTCGCTGGACCTGCAACAGCCGCGTCGACTACGTCGATGAGGAGATGCTGTCGCTCATGGGACAGGCCGGCTGCTGGCTCATATCCTGGGGGATCGAAAGCGCCAACGAGTTGATTCTCAAGCGTGCCCGCAAGGGCTACAAAAAGGAACAGGCCTTCAGAGCCCTCCACTGGGCGAAGGCTGCGGGTATCAAGAACTGGGGTTACTTCATCATTGGTTTGCCTGGCGAGACGGAGGAGTCGATCCAGGAGACCATCGCCTATGCTAAGGAGTTGCCGCTGGATATTGCCCTCTTCCACATTGCAGCACCCTATCCTGGCACGCCGTTTTTCTACGAGGTGGTCGAGCACAACTGGTTCAGACCCGGCACGAAGTGGGAAGAGGTCGACATGGATCAGTCGACCGTGCTGGACTACGAAAACCTGACTGCTGAGCGGCTGCAGTACTGGCAGAAGCGAGCTACCCGCGAGTGGTCGTTACGTCCAGGGCCGATGATGACCTTTGTCAAGGGACTGAATACATGGGAGGGGGCCAAGAGCGCTGTCAATGTCGGTTGGCAGATGCTACAGTTCTCAAAGACATAGTTGGAGGGCGGAACCATTATGCGAGAGTTGCAGCTAGCCAGGGTAGAACGGCAAGAGCCGATATCAGGGGCAAGACTCGCTGCTGGATCTCTGGCTGCACAGTACAGTTTTGCCTTGGTGTACTTGATCGCCCTGCTCCTCAGTCTGTGGTCCGCATATGATCTGGCAGGCGCGTTTCAGCGCTTTGTCTTGTTGCTGGTGGGCTTGTCCTTACTGGTTGTGTTGCCGTTGATTGCAAGGCTGTATCGCTTAGAAGAACTAGCGATTGGGGTCATGGGCTTTGCCGCGTTGGTTACAGCCCTGGTGGGAACCCTCTACATCGCTCGGTTGATTCCCATACCTATCTCTGCTTTCCCAGTCTCCCTACGCGACAATCAAGTGGGCGGCATGATGGCAGCCGGACTGCCGCTCGTCATGGGGGCATTCTGGCTCAGTATGACGGCGCGACAATGGTTCTTGGTCGGGATCTCTGGCGCGAGCCTTCTGGTTGGTTTCGTGGCGTTTGCGCTTTGCGGTTCGCGCGGAGGGTGGATTGGGTTTGCGACCGGACTGGCTGTTGCGCTGATCCTCTTGTTGCGTCATCAACTGGCTGTGCGGCGGAGCAGAGCTGTACGCGGGTGGTGGCTCGTCGATATGGCTGTTGTCACTGCATTCGTCGTTGCCTTTCTGATCTATGTTGCTGTCATTGTTTCGCCCGAACTAGATGCCAGATTGGGTATCGGTGCTTCCGCTGGGTCGGCATGGAGTCGCCTGGCGCTCTGGCGCGATACGATCCCGCTGATCCAGGACTACTACTTCGTAGGAAGCGGGCTTGGTTCGACGGCAATGATTTACTCGACATAC
>CAIRNL010000013.1 GCA_903879975.1 uncultured Chloroflexota bacterium
CGACCATGAGCGATTTGCGCGTTTTGATCGCAGCAGGATGCTCGCATGCCACCGTGACGCAATACCGCTGTGTCCATCTCAGAGAGCAACTGGAGTCTGTCGGCGCCCGCGTCGACCTGAGCGATTGGAGCGACTCAGCGGCGCTGGACGATGAACTGTCTCTACCCTACGATCTGCTCGTCTTGCAGCGCGTGGCTATGAGTGTGCCGTTGCGCCGCCTGATCGAGCGTATACGCAGGACCGGTGGTCATGTGCTGTTCGATACCGACGATCTCGTCTTCGAGCCGGCGTTGGCGCACTGGCACCGCGGCGTGACGAATCTGCCGGCCGGCGAGCAGGCGATCTATCTTGACGGCGTGCATCGCTATCGTATGACGCTGGATGCCGCTGACACCGTGTTGGCTGCATCACCGCTGCTGGCCGAACTAGCCAGGCGCCATGGCGTGCCGGCATTCGTTCATCGGAACGCGTTGGGATCGGAGATGATGTCTCTGGCCACGCAACTCTACAACCAGCGCAGTACCCGGCCTGCCAACGGAACGATCGTCATCGGCTATGGCAGTGGCACTGCTACGCACGATGTCGATTTCGATCAGGTCGTGCCGGCGCTCGTCGATATTATGACCGATCACCCGGCGGTCGAACTGTGGATTGCTGGCCCACTGGTGCTGCCGTCATCACTCAACAGCTTCGGCGCACGCGTGCGCCGTTTCCCACTCCTCAGCTGGCGACGTTGGTTTGAGCTGCTCGCACAGGTCGATATCAACCTGGCGCCGTTGGAACTGGGCAACCCTTTTTGCCGTGCCAAGAGTGAGATCAAGTTTGTCGAGGCGGCCGCACTGGGCGTACCTACCGTTGCCTCAGCCATTGATCCCTTTATGCAGGCGATGACCGACGGCGTGGACGGCTTTCTGGCCGACGATATACCGGCTTGGATCGTCGGGTTACACCGCCTCGTGCAGGATGCTCCATTGCGCCAGCAGATCGCTGTCGCAGCGCGGCGCACGGTCGAAGCCCGTTACAGCCCAACTGCGCGCACTGTCGACCTGGCGGCAATTCTGCCACTCCTCCTGTCCCCTTCTGCGCAGAAGAGGACAGGCGACGCTGCCGCCCAGCACAATGGTGCGTCTGTTGCCATCCGCACTGCAACTCATTCAGTAGAGACCATGTACAGTCAAGAGAACCCACCAGCAACCAGCGTTTTGGATGCGATTCCCGCCCAATCGGTGCCGGCAGCGGAGACGCCGCTCACCATCAACTGGTTGGTACATGAGCCGTTTCCCGGCTCCGGCGGGCATACCGGCATCTTCCGCATGATCCGGTATCTGACCGAGTTCGGCCATTGCTGCCATGTATACTTGCTGCCGGTGCATTTTATGCACACCTATTCGCCGGCCCGCATTCAGTCCTATATCGACGAGCACTTCCTGCCGACTGGCGCCATCTATCATCGCTGGGATGGCACCGTGGCGCCTGCCGATGCGACCGTCGCCACTTACTGGATGACCGTGCCCGAACTACAAAAACTGGAGAGCACGGGCAAACGTTACTATCTTGTGCAAGATTTTGAACCTTTCTTCTACCCGATGGGGTCGGAGTATGTGTTGGCGGAGAACACCTACCGTGCTGGGCTGCATTGCCTCACGCTGGGGCGTTGGCTGGCCAGATTCCTGCATGAACGTTATGGCGCCGCCGCTGATCCGTTCGATTTTGCTGTGGACACGACGATCTACTACCCGCGCAGCGTGCCGCCCGCCGCTCACCCACGGGTTGCGTTTTACGCGCGCCCCAGCACGCCGCGCCGCGGTTATGAGTTGGGTATGGCGGCACTGGCCCAGCTCAAATCCGTGCGCCCTGATGTGGAGATTCTGTTCTACGGTGCTGAAACATTGAATCCTGAACCGCCTTTCCCCTATACCAATCTTGGCATTCTCAACCCTTGGGAACTGGCGACACTCTTCTCGTCATGTGATGTGGGCCTGGTCTTCTCATTGACGAATCCTTCCTTTGTGCCGCTGGAAATGATGGCATGCCGCTGTGCCGTCGTCGACCTGCACAGTGAGCGGGTCGAAGGGCTGCTCGAAGATGGCGTAAACTGCCGCCTGGCCGAGCCCACACCTGAGTTGATCGCCGATGCTGTGTTGGATCTGCTGTGGGATCGGGCAAAGCGCGATGCGCTCGTCGAGCGGGCCTATCAGCAGGTACGCGCCCTTTCCTGGCGCCACTCGGCGCAGCAGATCGAAGCAGTGTTTCTGCGTCACGCTCCGCCGTCGCAGGAGCGCATCGCTTACAGAGAGGCGCAGCAGGACGACGTTGCTACGCTGACCTGGGAGATTTATCAGTTGCTCGATGCGCGCAAGGCCGACGATGCCGGTGTCGACGCACTGCGCGCTGCGCTGTACCGGGCACTTGCTGACAAGGCGGCTGTCGTGCAGCGGATGCAGCAGGTGGAGGCACGCTATCTTGCACGGCAGCAGAACGCGCCAGGCTCTGCCCTGCGTACTACGGCCAGCAATCTGACAGATCGTCTGCTGGAATACGTGCCCGCCTGGTTGCAGGGTGCTACGTCGCTGGCAAAGCTTGCCTTGGACACGACACCTTTTTTCCAAAGCTTTCGCGCCGATCGTTCACACCTTACTGCCATTGAGTTGCTTTTTGCCGCTCGCTATACTGTGCACACGGCGCTGATCCAGGTCTCGGTACGCGTCGGTGACGCAGACGGCGAAATGATTGCCAGCCGCATGCTCTTTCCACATGACATTCAGCCAGATCGGCCCATCCGGATCAGCTTTGCCCCGCAGGCTGACAGCTACGGCGCAACCTACACGGTCAGCGTGGGCACGCTCGAACCAGGCCAGCACGCCTTTGCCCTCTGGCAATATTGGGTGCCGCAACTGGATGCTGCCATGTTGTGGCAGGACGGCCGGACGCTCGCCGGCCAGCTTGCCATGCAGGCCTACTATGGCACAGGCGCCCAGCAGCAGAGCGGCCGTCTTGGGCCGGCGCACTGGGGTGCTCCGATCCGCACTGCACCCGATGCGGCGCGTGTTGCTGCAATCCGGCTGTCGGCTCGCATGGCTGATCTGGCCGGCGAGGCGCAGCGGTTGACGGGGCGCGCACGCAACGAGTACCGCACCAGAGGTGTGCGTGGCCTCGTTGATGAAATGGCCAACTACGTGCAGTGGCAGTTGAATCGGCGCAGTGGCGCAGGTTGAGGGAGAACTTGTGACACCTCTGGACACAACGGTTGCGCGACTGCTCATCATCAGCCACGACATTGTTGGCAGTGCCATGGCCGGTCCCGGTATTCGCTATTATCAGCTGGCGCGGGTGCTAGCGCCGCATACACCGGTGACACTGGCCGTGCCCAATCGGCCCGACCTGACCCTGGCCCAGGGATTTGACATCGTTGGGTACCGGCGCCGCGACTACGCCACCCTGGCCCCACATGTCGCCAACACTGATATCTGCTTCTTTGCCTCCGACGTGGCTGATGAACTGCCGCAGTTGGCAGAGTCAGGGCGCTACCTCGTCGTCGACGGCTATGACCCGCTCATGGCCGAGTGGCTGGCGCTTAGCCATCGTCTACCGGCTGAGCAGCGCCGCCGCGAATGGCAGCGACGCATGGTAGAGCTTGCGCGCCAGTACCGCATGGGTGACTTCTTCGTCTGTGCCAGTGAACGCCAACGCGACTGGTGGCTAGGGCAGCTTGAAGCCAGCGGACGCCTCAACCCGGCCACGATGGATGCCGACCCCTCGCTGCGCAATCTGGTCGACGTCGTCCCCTACGGCCTGCCCGATACGCCATTGCCGCCGCCGCGCCCGGTAATCAAGGGCGTGTGGCCAGGCATTGACGAGCATGATCGGCTATTGCTATGGGGTGGCGGGCTGTGGCCCTGGCTCGATCCGCTCAGCGCCATCCGCGCTACGGCTGCACTCAGCAAGGAACTTCCTGGTGTGAAGCTGGTGTTTCCAGGCACGCGTCACCCCAGCCCGGACATGGCCGCCATGCCCACGCTCAACGCCGAGGCCAAGGCGCTGGCGGCAGAGTTGGGTGTGATGGATCGCCACGTCTTCTTCGGCGACTGGGTGGACTACAGCGATTGGCCGGCAGTCTTGCAGGAGTGCGACGTTGCGTTGACGCTCCATCATGCTGCGTTGGAGACGCGCCTGGCCTTCCGCAGCCGCGTGCTCGAGTACATCTGGGCTGGCCTGCCCACCGTGGCAACGGTCGGCGACACGACCAGCGACCTGATCCGTGCCTATGGTCTGGGTGAATTGGTTGCAGAAGGCGATGTCGCTGCGATCTTGGCCGCGCTGCGCCGGTTGCTCTCGGAACCACGCTCACAGCGCACGGCGGTTTTTGACTGTGCCCGCAGCGAGCTGACCTGGAGTCGCGCTGCTGTGCCGATCCTGCGCTTCTGCCGCGCTCCATACCGTGCTGCCGACAAGGTAGCTGAAAACGGCCTCTATCTCTACGACGAGGCGGCTAGTCTGCGCCAGGAGCGTGACACTTGGCGCTTATTGGCGCAGGCGTACAGCCGTGGGCGCGTGATTCGGGCACTCAACTGGGTGGAGTTGAAACGCCGTGCCTGGTTTGGTAGGGCGGTGTAGCGGCGGCATTTCTGTCTGTCTGCGAGGCTTGAGCCATCCTATCGAAGGATGGGCCTTGTAGGGGCAGCATTGCAAGAATCTATTGCGTACGTCTCGCGACTGTGCAACACGCACGGCATCCTCAATAGGCAAAAACTGCTAAATGGCGGAGAACACCCCGAACACTTTGCCGATGATGCGCGAGGTCGGTGCTGATATAGTCTGGAAAGCGAAATATCGTTGGCGTAAATCAAATGGAGTGATGGTAGCAATGCGAAAACAAGAAATGCATGGACATGCTTCAGTGTGCCAGCACCTGCTGAGCGTATCGGCGCTTGTCATAGCGCTGCTGCTGTTGTGGGCGGCAAATACGCAGCCGGCGTATGCGCAGGGTAGCACTTACTATGTCGACGCCGCCAGCGGTCAGGACTCGTCCAGCTGTGGCGGTAGCAGCGGTACACCTTGCAAGTCGATCCAAGCGGCGGTGCAGCAGGCGAAATCGGGTGACACGATCCGGGTCGCCGGCAGCGCAGGCGGAACTGTCTACACCTACCCGGGTTCCAGCAGTTGCGAATCCGAGACCGGTGCGCCTGCAGTTCTGTGCGTGTTCAAGAAACAACTCACCATTCGCGGCGGCTATCAGGCCGGTCGCTGGGATTCTCCCGATCCAGCGGCCAATCTGACGATCATTGATGGACAGGGCAGATACCGCGGCGTTTTTGTCCTTAGCTATAACGATCCCACTGCCACCGGTCTGACGTTAGAAGGATTCACGGTGCGTAATGGCTACGGCAGCGGCATCGGCAAGCGCCCCGGCGATGATGCGTTGTTCGGCTTTGGCGGCGGCATGTTTGCCGAATATGCCGGATCGATTGTTGTCCGTAATGTGACATTTGACAGCAATACGGCCAAGGGCATCGACCGATCGTCGGGTTATGGAGGGTACGGTTCTGGCGGTGCTCTATCGTTTCGCCATGTCAACAATGCCCAGTTGCTTGATGTTCGCTTTGTGAAGAACAAGGCCCTGGGCGGTAACGGCGGCGGACGTGGCGGCTACAGCCTGGGTGGCGGCGTCTTCACCTATGCGACGACACTGTACGGCAACGGCCTGGTCTTTGACGGCAACCAGTCGATCGCTGGCAATGCGTCTGGCAACGGCGTCGATGGCGGCCAGCGTGGCGACGGCTTTGGGGGCGCCGCCAGCTTTCAGCATGGTTCGACAGTGCTTTTCGAGAATGTGACTGCAACCAACAACTACGCCCGTGGGGGAGATGCCGTAGAGAACTCCGGTGGCGCATTTGGCGGCGCTTTCAAGTCAGAACACGCTACCTTCACGCTACGCGATGCGAATGTGAGTTTCAATACGGCGCAGGGCGGCAATGCCCGTAACGGTTGGCTCAGCAACGGCGGTGGCGTCGAAGGCATCGATTCGACGATGGTGCTCGAACGAGTCTCGTTGATCGGCAATCTTGCGCTCGGTGCCAATGGTACGACGGGTGACCGCGGCGGCGCCAACGGCGGGGCGGTCAACGTGAATCGCTCGAACGGCGCCGACCATGTGGCGCGTCTGACTATGACCAACTGCATCGTTGCCGACAACAGTGCTATCATCGGCGCAGGCGCCAAGTCATTGGGTGGTGGGGGAGGTGCAGTGTACGGCTACAATGCCACGATCGTCGTGGAGCACTCTACTTTTGCCCGCAACACGACAAACGACACGAGCTACGGCACTTTCATTCTGTTGCTGGAGAATTCCTCTGAAGCCGGCACTCCCCGGGCGACAGCCACCATTCGGAACAGTATCGTCAGCGATCACGCCGGCACCGTAGGGGGCATCCTGGCTATTCTGGCCAACAACAGCTCCGGAGTGCTCTTCGAAAACGGCCTGTATTTCAACAACAGCGGCGGCACCTACGGTTCGATCACCGGTCTGAACACGATGAAGAATCAGGACCCTGACTACAAGTCGCCTGGCGCGCCTGACTATGATTACCACATCGGGCGCAACTCGGCGGCGCGCGACGGCTCTTCCAGTGGCATCCCAGTGGATATCGATGGCGACACACGCGACAGCCGAGCCGATTTTGGTGCCGACGAGTATTCGGCCACGGACCCGTTGACCTATCACACTTCCAACGTCACCGAGGACTCGATCTTTATCAGTTGGCAGATGGATCCAGATTTCCAACAGGATGTCGTTCGCTACGAGATCACCCACGACGATCAGGGCGTGGCTGCCAGCGATGGCACTACGGTCCGTGTCATTGACGCGGGTATGAACACAAGCTATACGCTCGAGAATCTGGACAAGTACAGCCTGCACATTATCACTGTGAATGCGATTACTAGTGATGGCAGCATACTGGCCAGCACTGGGTCGAACACGTATTTGACCACTGATACCTTTTTGTTCCTGTCTGCCGTCAAACGCTAAAGGAAAGGTCGATAGAAACCAGGATTTTGCAGGTTCGCTCTCTCGGCAGCGGCGGTGCCCGAAAATCCTGGTTTCTCAATCCCATCACTGTAGCAGCCGAAGCGACACACGAACTGAGAGTCGCCCCTATTGCTGGGCGGCTCTCTTGGTTTCCTGCCCTGGGCTGCCTGGGAATTGGCGGAGCCGATGCCCTGACGCTACACTAGGAAATGATGTCGTTTCTTCGTCTGCTAAAGGAAAGGTTGATAGAAACCAGGATTTTGCAAGTTCGCTCTCTCGGCAGTGGCACTGCCCAAAAATTCTGGTCTCTCCATCCCATCACGTTGGCAAGCGAGTGACAAGGTGGGCGTAAACGCGTTCTCAGTGAAGGGGTGAGGCACCGTCTGTTGCAAGCTTCTGTTGTGATCCCTCTGTGGAATGGTGCAGAGGTGATTGGAGCCTGTATCCAGGCCATCTATCAACAAAGTGGCCCTGCACTAGGCGAGGTCATCGTGGTCGACAACGCGTCGATCGATGGTGGCGCAGCGCAGGTAACAGCGCAGTTTTCCCAGGTTCGCCTCCTGATGCAGCCGGTCAACCTCGGCTTTGCCGGTGGCGTCAATACCGGTATGGCTGCCGCCCACCACGATCTATTTGTGCTGGTGAACCAGGACTGCCTGGTCGAACCGGGCTGGCTCGATGCGCTGGTCTCCGGGCTGGATGCGGATGGCGGCTATGGCATTGCCGGCTGCACGATTCTCAACGCCGATGGCAGCATCAACCACGCCGGTGCCACCATCGACCTGCCGCTCGCCTTTGGCCGCCACCTCACAGACCGCTGCGTCGATACCCCGCGTCCTGCGGACTACGTCACCGGCGCTATCTTTGCTGTGCGCCGCACCACGTGGAATGCCATCGGCGCCATGGATGAGGGCTTCTACCCCGCCTATTTTGAGGAGACCGACTACTGTTTTCGCGCTCGCCGTCATGGAATTGCTGTCGGCTACGTGCCGCGCGCCCGAGCCCGCCATCTGTTCAGTAGCCGCGCCTGGCAACAGGACCCTATCCGCCATCTCGCCAATCAGCATCAGTCCCGCTACCGTTTTGTTGCAAAACACTTTAGCGGCGGCGAACTGGGTGCCTTTTTTGCGGCAGAAGCCGTCGCAATCCAGCGTGAGCCGCTGCATTTTGAGGCGGTCGGTCGCCTGCTGGGTGTACGCAGCACCCTGCGCGCGCTGCCGGCGATTGTCGAACGGGCCGAGAGCGATCTTGGTGAGCCGCCCGATGTAGTCCGCCATCGCCAGCTCGAAGTTGGCTTTACGCACCTATGGCGCACGGCGTTTGCCGCAGCGCAACACCTGATGCAGGCTGCGTACCCCGATGCGCCGTTCAGTCGCTTTTCCCGTGCACGACTGCTGCCGCTGCTCGACCGGGTAACGGGCGGCAACTGGATAGACCGGTCGGCGCATCGTGCCGGCCTCGCTGCGCGCACCAAACTGTTGGAGATTCTGGCCGAATATGAGTACCGCTAACCTGGCCATTTCGGTCATCGTCAATACCACCGACCGTGCCCAGGCGTTGGACACTTTGCTGCGCTCGCTGTACCACCAGAGTTACCGCAATTTTGAAGTGATTGTTGTGGTAGGCCCGACCCGCGACCACACGCTGGATGTGCTGATGGGCTACGCAGGCCGTGTACGCGTCGAACGTTGCCCGGCACCCAACCTGAGCGTCTCGCGCAATATCGGCCTCGCCGCCGCTGCGGGCGAGATCGTGGCATTTCTTGACGACGACGCGGTTCCGTGTCGGACTTGGCTGGCACAACTGGCTGCACGCTTTGCCGACCCTGCCCTTGATGCTACAGGTGGTTCGGTTTTTCTTGTGCACCCCAACCGCCCTATGATCCAGACACGTCTGGCGCTCACCTCGGCTCTGGCCGAGCAGGTCGATGCGCGCAACAACGTGTTGGCCGACCTGCCGCCAGCAGGCGATGGCCGCTTTTGGACCGCACGTATGATGGGTGCCAACATGGCCTACCGTAAATCTGTTCTGCTCGACATCGGTGGCTTTGATGAGTTCTACGAGTGGGTATTTGACGACACCGACATTGCCGTGCGGCTGGCTTTGAGCGGCAAATCGATCGACCCGATGGACGATGCCTGGGTCTATCATGTACCGGCGTCGAGTCGCAATCGAGTGGCTTATACCCCACTCGGCCGGTGGTGGGTGCAGACCAAGGCTGCCGCATATTTTGCTGTTAAGAACGGTCGCAGCACCGGTGAATCAGAGCATGCCATCGTGCTGCGCATCCTGCACCTCTTTCACGGCCATTGGAAGTGGCTGGGTGAGATGCAGCGCGCCGGGCAGTTGACCTTTCGGCAGATGGCGGTCATGCGTGGGCGCGAGCTGGTTGCGGCCACACAGGGCACGCTGGCCGGCCTCGCGCGCCCGCGCCGCCTGCTCGCTGCCGCTCTATCGCCTGAGGATCGTGGCGCCACCCGCGACACAGATTTCGTTCCCTTCCTGCCAGACAAGATAGGGCTGTGCGGCGCTGTCGACCCTATCACCGGACGCCAGCCTGTGGTGACCATGCCTGAGCCGCCGCTGCGCGTCTGTCTGCTGAGCGGCGCCTACCCGCCGACTGCCTATGAAGGTGTGGGTCGCCACACCAACCTCATGGCTAGGGGACTCTTCGAACTGGGACATATTGTACATGTCATTGCCCGCGGCGAGAGTGAACAGGTCGTCTTCTATGACGGCGCCTACGTGCACCGCATTCCCACATCTCTGACGCGTTACGGGCGTTATCAAAGGTTGCCACACCTCTACCACACGCTGAACCGTGCGCATGTGGTGCACGAGCGGGTTCGGCAGTTGGTGCGTAATGATGGTATCCAACTTGTTGATTCGCCGGTGTGGCAGGTGGAAGGCATCGTGACTGAGCGTAGCAGGTTGCTGCCGGTTGTCGTGCGGCCGCAAACGGCAACGCGCCAGGTGATGCACTTCCAACGCGAGAACGATGAGGGAATGCGCCTCATCGGGGAGTTGGAGGTGGAACTGGTGGCCGGAGCCGCATATCTGGCGCCAAATTCGCTGGCTACGCTCCAAGCGCTGCGGGAAGTGTATGGTTTGCCCGCCAGTGCCCGCTTCCAGGTTGTACCGCACGGCATTGAGCCGGTTCCGGACGAGTGTGTGCGTCCCTTTGATGTCGCTGCGCCTCCGGCCACGCTCACCGTGCTCTACGTGGGACGCCTGGAGCAACGCAAGGGCATCCTTGATCTGTTTGGTGCCATTCCTGCGGTGCTGGCGCATGTGCCTGACGCCCGCTTTGTCATCGCGGGCGCAGACAACAGCCTCTCCGATGGTTTCCAGGCACGTCATGGTATGGATTATCCTACCTACTTTGCTAAGCACTATGCCGCAGTGATGCCGGCAGTCACTTTCCTAGGTGCTGTGAGCGAGGAAATGCTGAACACGCTCTACCAGACGTGCGACCTGTTTGTGGCACCGTCGCTTTATGAATCCTTTGGCCTGATCTATCTGGAGGCCATGAACTACGCCAAACCGGTCATCGGTTGCCAGGCCGGCGGTATTCCTGAAGTGGTCGAGGAGGGTGTGACTGGGCGGCTGGTCGAGCCGGCAGCGTCGCTGGCGTTGGCCGAGACAATCGTTGAACTGCTGTCGTCGCCGGCGCAGCTGCGCGAAATGGGACTGGCGGGCCGCCGGCGTCTGCTGGACCACTTCACCTACGTGCAGATGGCGCGTGGATTTGAGGCCATTTACCGTGCCGTGTTAGGCTCAGCATCAGGTGGAAATTGACATGACGACCCCATTCACCGTCGCCGACCTGTTGCGCGACATTGAGATCGAACTTTTGCAGGGCGATGTGCTCGATCATCGGTTGAGCGTGTCGGTTGCCGAGATTCGTCGCTTCCAACAGACGTCGCGCACGGAACTGCTGGACGGCAGAAACGTTGATCCTCGCACTGTTGCCGGCCGCCAATTTGAGATGAATGACCTGCTGCTGACGCTGTTGCAGGAGACAGCACTGCGCCTGGAGGCGTTGCAGCGCGAGCAGTATGCCGTCATCCGACGCCTGGCCGATGTAATGCCGCCAGGATTTGCGGCAGAGCCTGCGTACACGACTGCCATGCCACCCCCTGCAGAATCCGCAGCAGCCGGCTCTGACACAGCAGCAGTGGCGCTGGTCGACGAATGGACGCGCCGGCTGACGGAAGTCGAGGCCGCCATGCGCAGCGACGCGCTCCAACTTACTGTCGCTGTGCAGGAAGCCAGCATGCCGGTTGTTGGGGCAGCCCTGGACAGGCTGAAGCGTGCTTTGCATAGTGTCGTTTTTTTCTATGTCAATCGGCTCGCCGAACGCCAGGCTGCCGTCAACCGGCTTTATGGCCAGTGGATCATCCACTTGCATGAGCAAGATCGTGCACAAATCGATGAAATCGATCGCCTGCGCGCCGAGGTTCGTGGCCTCGTCGCTCGGATTGACCGGCTGGAAGAGCGGGTGTCGTGATGCGAATCGGTATCTACAACCGTCATCTGGCCACGCTTGGCGGCGGTGAACGCTACAGTTTGGCCATCGCGTCGCTGCTGGCGCCGATCAATGACGTGGAAGTGATCAGCCATACGGCTGTCGACCCGGCACAGATCATGGCGCGGCTTCATCTGCCACTGGAACGCGTGCGTTACCGTGTCGTGCCTGCGCTGCCGGCTGCCGATCTGGGCTGGCTGAGCACAGAGTACGACTTCTTTATCAATGCCTCGAACGGCGATTTCATAATGCCGACTGCGCCGCATAGCGCAATGGTTGTCTTTTTCCCGGCACACCTGGGTGGGCGTATCATGCGCGGCGTGCGCGGGCGCGCCAATGCCTGGTTGCGCCGGCTGCTGGCGCTGACTCCCAATGCACAGCCGACGGTTATCCAGCAGCAGCTCATCAGCCGCCTGGCAGCGCTGTCACCAGATCTCGACGCCCGCCTGCATAACCCTCAGCCGGCCGATCTGCGTGCCGTGGCGGC
The DNA here is from genome assembly GCA_903879975.1 of uncultured Chloroflexota bacterium. GTDB lineage: Bacteria > Chloroflexota > Anaerolineae > Caldilineales > Caldilineaceae > Caldilinea. Next base: position 12,043 of record CAIRNL010000013.1, read on the forward strand.
CCGCTACGACCTCCGCTGGGCGATCTCCCGTTTTACCCAGCAGTGGACCCAGCGTTACTGGGCGCTGCCCAGCAGCCTGCTCTATCCGGCCGTGGGCGTAGAAAATTTTGCTGCGCTGCCTAAAGAACCCTGGATTCTGAGCGTTGGACGTTTCTTTGCTGGCCAGCACAACAAACAACATCTGGCCATGCTGCGCATCTTTGGCGAGTTGGTCGACGAAGGGCTGCGCGGATGGCGCCTCTATCTGGCAGGCGGGGTGACACCCGGTGCGGTGCATGACGCCTATCTGGACGAAGTGCGGCACGCAGCAGCTGGATACCCGATCACCGTCTGTCCCGATCTGCCCTTTGCTGCACTGCGCGAACTCTATGGCCGCAGCACTATCTACTGGCACGCAGCCGGCTATGGCGAGAATGAGACGGCGACACCGGTCAAGTTTGAGCATTTTGGTATCACCACCGTTGAAGCCATGGCGGCGGGTTGCGTACCAGTCGTGATCGGCGCAGGCGGACAGCGCGAACTGGTGCACCCCGGCATCGATGGCTTTTTGTGGCACACCAGCGCCGATCTGAAGATGAACACGCGCCGCCTGATTGCGCAGCCGACCTTGGCCACAAATTTGAGCAGAGCAGCGATGGCGACCAGCCGTCACTTCGATTGGACACACTTTCAGCGCCGCCTGGCCGACTCGCTCGCTGCTGCTGGTATCCCTGCCAAGGTGGCCGGTATATGACGCGCTCGGTGGCTGCCAGTCTTGTCATATTGAACCTCAACGGCCGTCGCCACCTAGCGCCTCTGCTGGCATACCTTGCAGTGCAAAGCGTGCGCGATTTCGAGCTGATCTTTGTCGACAACGGCTCAACCGATGGCTCGCTGACACTTGTTGAGGAGAGTTGCCGCGCGTATGCTCTGCCGCTGGTCGTAATTCGTAACTCGTTCAATAATGGTTTTGCACCGGCCAGCAATCAGGGGCTGCGTGCCGCTCGTGCGGACTACGTTGTGATGCTCAACAATGATACGCGGCCCGAATCGCACTGGCTTGAGCAACTGCTGGCAACCGTAGAACAGGCTCCTGACGCCGGCATGGTTGCATCCAAAATGCTCTTTGCCCATAATCCAACTATCATCAACTCGGCCGGGATTGCTGTTGATACGGCCGGGATTGCTTGGGACTGGCGGGGGGGCGAACTGGATGACCCCGCTGAGCATGGCGTTACCGAAATCTTTGGCCCCTGCGGTGGTGCAGGACTTTACGCGCGGCGGATGATGCTCCAGTTGGGTGGGTTTGACGAAGATTTTTTTGCCTATCTCGAGGATGTAGACCTTGCGTGGCGGGCGCGGTTGGCAGGCTGGCGTTGCCTCTACCAGCCGCAGGCACGTATCTTGCACGTGCACTCCGCAACGTTGGGCGACGCATCCCCTATGAAGCGTTTTCTGCTTGGGCGCAACAAAGTCTGGACGCTGATCAAGAATCTGCCCGATCTTTACTTGCTCGAAGATGGCCTGCGCGCAATGCTTTACGATGGGTTGGCGACCAGCTATGCTGTGTTGGCGCGCGGCGACCTGGCCGCGCTGCGCGGGCGGATCGCAGGCGTGCGTGGCGCCGGTCCCATGCTGGCCAAGCGGCGTATGATTCAGCAGGCGACCTGCAACGTGGAAAACTGGCGGCGCTTTGTACAGCCGGCGCCAAAGCCGTGGGCGGTTCCGCTGCGCTACAGGCACCTGGCAGGAAAACCATGACCTTCTTCCTGGCCGGTGTGAGCCTGGGGATAGCTGCTGGAGTCAGCCCCGGCCCACTCATGACGCTTGTCATGACGCGTACGTTGGCGCGCGGCTTGGGTGCCGGCCTGCGTGTCGCGATTGCGCCTCTGCTGACCGACCTGCCGATCATTGTAGCCTCACTGTTTTTTTTCGGTATGCTGTCGCCGCTACTGGCGATGCTTCTTTCCATGGCTGGTGGCTGCTTCGTGCTTTTCCTGGCTTGGGAGACGTGGCGCGCAGCGCGCCGTGCCACGCTGGTGGACGGTCAGTACGCTGCGTCGGTTGCAGCGTCTGACGACATTTGGCGCGGTGTTTTGGTGAACTTCCTGAGCCCGCACCCGTGGCTTTTCTGGATGACCGTTGCCGCACCGATCCTGACCCGCGCCTGGCAGAGCAGTGCTCTGGCCGCACTCGGCTTCCTAATAGGATTCTATGGATTGCTGGTCGGCGGCAAGGTGCTGCTGGCATTGGCGGTCGCCGGTGGTCGTCGTTTCCTGACCGATGTCTGGTATCGCCGCCTGCTGGCTGCGAGCGCTCTGCTTCTGGCGAGCTTTGGTTTGCTACTGCTCTGGCAGGTCGCTACATCGTTTGTGGGGTAAAATAGAGAGGATGAGCGAAAACGCTGGTGTGGTGGTCATTTATCGACCCGTCGAACGCTATGCTTTCCTGGGCGGCGCAGGCCTGCTCGCTGCCATTTTCTGTGGCTGGGCGCTCTGGCGCCAGTTTGACTGGGTCACGTTACTCTTCTTCTTTGGCTGTCTCTTTGCTGCAGGCTCTTTTGGCGTGCAACTGCTGGCTCGCGTCGAGGTCGATGCGACTGGCTTCCGGCTGGAGACGCCGCTGGGATCGCACGCAGTAGACTTTCGCCAGATCGATAGCGCAGATGAGGCGGGACGTCTGCTGCGTGTCATCGTCGTTACCTATCACCCGCTGCTGGAGAACGGCCTGCTGAATCTGGACGATTTGCACAGTGTCACGTTGCCCGCAGTCACCCAGCAGTATGTATTGCTGGAATTGCTTCAGCAGCAGGGGTCCCGGCCGCTGCAATCGCTCAGCCAGGAATGATGACGGGGATACCTGACGATGCTGCCATTTGCCCCTGCAATCGTTGTGCGCGTCCTGGGTCCCGATGACATGGACGCAGCCTGCGTGCTGCTCAACCACAGAGAGTACCAACCGCTGTATAGCCGAGCCATGGCGCAGGAAGAAGTGAGCCAGCAATTGTTGGGCGATGCCCCCCCGACGCTGTTGCCCGTGCGCTGGCAGCAGCGTGCCTGTCTGGGCGCTTGGCGCGCTGGCGAGTTGATCGGCTTCGTCGATGCTGCTATCGGATTGGACAGTGACAGCCTGGGGTTGCCTGACTACCAGGCACTGGGGTTGCTGCGCGCATTGCTGTTGCCGGCTGCCCAGCCACTAGCCGATGAAACGGCGGCCAACCTGCTTGACGCAGCTGAGCGTTTCTGGCGCATAGGGCGCGTCGGTCACGTGAAGGCCTTTCACGGCAGTACTGGTTATCCGGCCTGGCAGGCTGGGCTAGGAATGTTGCCGGGCGATCGTGCCGACCAGGTGCGTCTCCTGATCGGGCGCAATTATCGTTTCTGTGATCGCTATTACTGCGTCTATTGGACGGTGAATGGCACCCTTTTCGAAGAGTCGCCGCCACAGACGGCGCTGACCCTGGTCATGCGCGACACACAGGCCGACCGATCCTACCAGGTCTTTTTTCGCCGCACAGAGTTGATTGCCGAAGCGCGCGTCGCCCATCATGTTGTGGAAGGTGGCGCGGAAAGGCAGGCAATTGCCCACCTCGTCACTTGGTCAGTTGAGACACGCTGGCGTAATCAGGATATCGGACGTTGGTTGCTACGTCGTATCCTGAACGATGCGACGCAGCGCGGGTTGGATCAGGTGGTCGTTTTCTTACAGATGCAACAGGCCGCAGCGATCAATCTTCTCAACCAGCATGGTTTTGTGGAGCATGCCTACCGCGGCTACACGCTTGAAAAGGCACTGCAGGAGTAACCATGCACATTCTTTTTGTCACCGGCGAGTATCCGCCCATGCAGGGTGGCGTGGGCGATTACACGCGTGAACTTGGCCGTGCCCTGTGTAGCCTGGGCGCCAAGGTGACAATTTTGACCTCGGAACGTGCTGTGCAGCCGGACTGTGCCGAGTTTGATGACGGCATCCGTGTCCTGCCTGCCATCCGTCGTTGGGATTGGGCCATCTGGCGTACTGTGCGCGGGCTGGCCGCTGATCTCAACGCCAACTGGGTTCATGTTCAATACCAGACGGCTGCGTTTGGGATGCATCCGGCAATCAACTTGGGTCCCTGGTGGTGGCGGCGTCAGGCATTGCATACGGCCTGGACCTATCACGATCTGCTTGTTCCATACCTTTTCCCCAAGGCAGGACGTCGTCTGCGCACGTGGACGACCGAATACCCGGCGATGACTGCCGATCTAGTAGTGGTGACGAACGAGGGAGATCGCTTGCAACTCGAACGCAAGGGTCGATTCGCTGTCTCCATTCCTATCGGCAGCAATATCTGTGGCCGGAAACTCGTGCCCCGCGAGCGTGCAATGCGCCGCAAAGCACGCGGCTACGGGGACGGCGATCTCGTGCTTGCCTATTTTGGCTTTCTTAACCGCAGTAAGGGCGGGTTGGCCCTGATCAAGACACTGCATCAGGTATCGCAGCAGAACCAGTCGGTTCGCTTGCTGATGATCGGCGAGCAGTTCGGTGCCAGCGACCAGACCAATCTCGACTACCTGCAGGAAGTGGAGAAACTGGCGCGTAAGTTGAAGGTAGACAATCGTATCCAGTGGACCGGCCGCCAATCCGACGATGAAGTGGCTGCCGATCTCAACGCGATCGACGTGCTGCTCATGCCCTACGAGGATGGTGCCAGCCTGCGCCGCGGGACGTTAATGGCCGGCTTGGTCAACGGTTGTGCCATCGTCACGACTGCGCCGCAGGCGCCGCTGCCCGAGCTTCAGCACGGCCGCGATGTGCTGTTCGTGGCGCCTGGCCACATCGACGCGCTGACCGAGGCGGTGCTTAGCGTTTCCCAGGACCCTGCCCTGCGCGCCCTGTTGCAGAACAACGCGCGACTGTGCAGCCGGCAGTTCGGCTGGGATGAGATTGCGCGCCGTCATCTTGCCGCCTACGCCGCCCAAAGCCAGCCGGGCACCCTGCCCGTCCCATGAACGATGCGATGCAAGGCGGCCGGGTGCGGTGGATACTGGTCGGGGCAGTAGCCACTTACGCTGCCTTCGTTGTGGGTTATGCCCTGGTGACGCCGGTTTTTGAGGGCTTCGACGCCCAGGCGCACTATGCTGCCGCAATCTTTTACCGGGCCGAGCGTCGCCTGCCGGAACTGACGCCGGAGACGGTGATCGATTCCTACGAACTGATCACGCAGCCGCCGCTCTACCACGCTCTGGCCGGGCTAGCGGCGCTGGGATGGCCGGTCCAGGAAGCGCGTACCTTTGCCCAGCAAAGCAGGAACCTCTATTTTGACAAGTCGTTGAGCTACCGGCAGAGTGTGGTGCTGCCCGGCATGCCGCTTGCAGCCCTGGCGCCGGCCTGGATTGCACGGTTCGTCTCAGCGCTTGGCGGGCTGTTGGCGCTGCTCTGCACGTGGTGGCTGGCGTGTATCCTGTTTCCGCGCCGGCCGTGGCTGGCCCTGGCAGCTACGGCCGGCGCCGTGCTGAATCCACAGTTTTTGTACACGTCGATCAGCATCACCAACGACGCGTGGTCTGCGGGGACGGCAGCGCTCGCCCTGGCGGTGGCCGCACATGCCACACTAAACGCCCACAGCCCGCGCGCTTGGCTGTGGGCTGGTCTGGCGTTGGCGCTGGCCGGTCTCACCAAGTACAGCGCGCTTTTGGTCGCCGTGCCAATGGCTATCTTCTGGCTGGCGTACTGGCAGCGCCAGGGCTGGCGACCGGCGTACACCGGCGCATTGTGGGCGGCAGGCGCATTTACCCTGCTGGCCGGCTGGTGGTTTGCGCGCAACCTGTGGCTCTACGGCGAGATCGTTCCTTTCGAACGCATGGCGGCGGTGCTGCCCACCATGCGCCGCGCCGTACCGTACGACCTCGCCCGCACGCTAGCACACGGGCCGTGGCTGGTGGCATCATTCTGGGGCGTCTTCGTCGCCATCATTACGCCACCCTGGTATCTTGACGCCACGCTCTGGTTCATGACTGGGGGCTTGGCGGGGCTGGTTCCAGCGTTGCGGTTCGTGCGGCGCTCGTTGGCGGGACTATCGCTCGTCTATCTGGCGCTGCTGCCGTGGCTGGCGATCGTGGCGTTGAGCGTCCTCTACTGGACACAGACCGTCGAGTATGGCGAACAGGGGCGGCTGGCGCACATCGGCGCATCGGCCTTTGGTATCACGATGGCGGTGGGCTGGACCGGCTGGATTCCTGAGCGATGGCGCTCGCTGATGTGCGGGCTGCTGGTGGCAACGATGATCGCGGCGGCAACGGTAGGCTTCCTGGTGCTGCGTGATGCCTTCGCCTTGCCGCCGGCGGTGAACGCGATGCCGGCGCCTCAACGTGCCATAGATGCCCGTTTTGACGGCGGCATGCGCGTGATCGGTGTCGACTTCCCGGCGGGCGCCGCGGCCGCGCCCGACTCGAAAATGCCCGTAACCTTCTACTTCACAACCGGCGCGCCGATTGCGGCAGATTATACGCTCTTCCTCCATCTTGCCGGCGCCGGCGACGAACTGCTCTATCAGTTTGACGGCGTTGCTCAGGCTGGACGCCACCCCACGCGCCAGTGGGTGCCCGGCGTGGTCTTTGCCGATCGCTACGACCTGCCGATTCCGGCTACGGCGCGCCCGCAACTGGCGACGTTGTCGCTCGGCTTTTACCCGGCCGAAGATGTTGCGCAGCGTCTCCCGGTGATGGATGCAAGCGGACAGGCGCTGGGGGATCGGCTGGTAGTAGCGCCAGTGCGAATTGTTGGGCAGGAGCAAGGCATTGCGGACACCCGGCCTCCGCTGGCGGTCTTCGACAACGGCATCACGCTGCTTGATGCCGAACTCCGTGCCAGCGATGACGGCAACCCGACCGGTGCTGTGCTGACCTGGGGGACGATCGCCACCCAGGACGTGGATTACACTGCGTTTGTGCAGGTGCTGGACGCCGAGAACCGCATTCTGGCCCAGGTCGACCGCCAGCCGCAAGGGGGCGAGGCGCCTACTTCCACCTGGCGCGCCGGTGACGTCGTATCGGATGAGGTCGCGTGGACACCGGACACTGCCGGCTGGGCACGTCTCATCGTCGGGCTCTATGGTGCCGACGGCAGGCGGCTTGGTGTGGCCGAGCCGGCAACGCTGGCCGATGCGGTGCAGATCGCCGTTGCTTCCGAACCGTAACCCCAAAGCGCGCAGGTTCTTCATTCTATGGCAGCCCCATTTGTCAAGAGACTGTTGGCGAAATCAGGCGTCGAAATCTGTCTCAGAGTTCTGGACACATTCCGTCTGCGCAACCAACTGCGTCTCCATGGGTATCGTCATCGACTCGATCTGCATCATCGTGGCCTCCTCTTTGCCCAGCTTTATACGTCATAGCAATGCATGGCAATTATAGATGATACCGTGATTGCTAGTGAGCGTTGGTAAAGGCAAGAGCGACGATTGAAGCATAAACTCTGAAGAAGAAACCTGGATGAGTGCGTGCATGAAGGCGTTCCACGGCCATCTTTTCGAGTTGGCTATTGACTGTCTCGATGGCGCAGCGACGAGAGCGGAGGTCGTTTAGCAACTCCATCCTCTGCTGAGACCCCATGAACGCCAAATTTACCATCGCTCAACTAGCAATCAAGGTACTGTTTGCGCATGGTAATTCAGGACTTTATTTCAGCCGTTTTGATTGTCCAAATTTCTGGGCCCGTTATATTCCGGTGATACAATCCATTAGCTGTGGACCCTGAAAGACGATTTGCCCCGTTGCCCTGGCTCTTGCTGCCATTGCTGGCTGTACCGGCGTTTTGGCCGCTTGCCGACAATAGCCTGACCGCTTCCTTTGACGGGGCTACGCACTTGCTGCGCCTCGGTGCTTTGCAGCGGGCCGCCGGCGAAGGTGTAATTCCCCCACGCTGGCTGCCTGGCTCGGCTACGTGGCGTGGCGGTGCAGACGCTTGCTACCACCGTGCGCCCGAAAGATTCGCTTACTGTGACCCTGCAGTATGATGTTCTGGCGCCGGCTGCAGTCGACTTAACGCGCTTCGTGCATCTCTACGATCCAGCGCAAGGGATAGCAGGGCAGGTAGACGGCATCCCGCAGCAAGGACTCAACCCGACCTGGGCTTGGCTGCCGGGCGAAGAGGTTATCGACCGGGTCGTGCTCACCGTGGCGCCGGATACGCCGCCCGGCCGCTATCGACTTGTCACCGGCTTTTACGATGCGGCGCGCGGGGGCGAGCGTCTCGGCGCATTCGAGGCGGACGGCGAACCATTGCCCGATAACCTGGCGCCGCTGATGGAGATCGAGATTCATGCGCAGTAGCGAAGAGCGCGCTACGCTGCAAGCCGACACTGATAGCATCAATTCGGTGCGCACGCCCGGGTTCTGGCGTGTTGCCCTACTGGCCGTCGTGCTGCTGGCGTTTGGCCTGCGCACCTATTGCCTGGACTTTCAGAGCCTGTGGAGTGACGAAGGCATCAGTTTGCAGCGCGCTCAGATGGCGCTGCCCGAGATGCTGGACGCTATGCCTGTCGAGCATATGCCCGGCTATTTTGCGTTGCTCATCGGTTGGGTACGCTTGGCGGGGACGAGCGACTTTGCGCTGCGTTTCCTCTCGCTATGGGCGAGCGTGCTGGCAGTGGCGCTGATCTACCGGCTGGCGCGCACGTTCGGCACCGACAAAGCGTGCGGCGCGCCGACGGCGCCGGTGGGCACAGCCGCAGCGCTGTTGCTGGCGACCAATGCGTTTCAACTCTGGTACGCGCAGGAAGCGCGCATGTATAGCTGGCTGCTGGCGACGGCGCTCGTCTCGGCGCTGGCACTCTGGCAATTGGTCGTGCGGCGTGGCAATAGCTGGCTGTGGGGCGGTCTCTACGCAGTGGCAACGGCCTGGTGCATCTACCTGCATTTGTACGGCGCGCTCGTCCCGCTGGCGCAGGCTATCTTTGTTGTGGGCTGGAGTATCGCCACAGGTGACGGCCGTGGCTTTGCGCGCTGGACGGCTGCTTCACTGGCGGCACTGTCGATGTTCGTTCCGTGGCTGCCGCGTGCGCTGGGCATCTTTGGCTTCAGCGGCTGGCGCGTCGCCGGCGATCCGGCCGAGATTCCCTGGCGCTACCTGGCGGCCTTTACGGCGGGCGACGCCATGCCCGATCCCTGGCACGGCACGCTGCCCTGGGTCTACGCACTGCTGGCATTGGGCGGGATCTATGTCTGGTGGCGCGTGAGGCGTGCAGCGAGCCTGTTGCTGGTGGCGAGCGTGGCGCTACCCATGGCCGGTGTCCTGGCACTGGCGCTGCGCAACCCGGATTATCACGAACGCTACGCTATTGCCGTCACCGGCCCGTTGCTGTTGCTGGCGGCCGGCGGTCTGGGCATCTTCGAACCCGGCTTCTGGCGCAAGGCGAGTGCATGGCCGGGACGGTGGGACGGTGCCGTGATGGTGCTGCTTGGCCTGGCGCTGGCGGGGGGCAACCTGCTTGCCGTCCAGCACCACTACACGGACACCTCGCTGCACAAACCTAATTTCCGCAGTGCGGCGCATACGATTATGGCCGGCCTGGCACCCGGCGACGTCGTGCTGGTGGATGGCCCTGACCCGAGCAAGGTCTTCCTCCACTACTATAGCGGAGCAGCGCCGGTGATCGCCGTCAGCGAGCTGGAACAGGAGACACTGGCCAATGCTGACGGCAAGCTGCGGGCGCGGCTCGGCGATGCCCCGCGTGCCTGGGAATTGCTCTACTTCCACGCACCGGCAACCGTCCAGATGTGGCTGGCAACGCAGGCATGGGCTACCGAGCCGACGTACCACAATGGGATTCGCGTCACGCTTTACGGGCTGGACACGGGCACCGCTACGACTGTCCCACTGGACATTGATTTTGGTACAGCACTGACGCTGCAAGATGCCACACTCAGCACGCTGGAGCCGGCGCCGGGTGACTTGCTGCGTATAACGACCCATTGGCTCACCAAAGAGCAGGCACCAGAGTGGAAATTCAGCCTGCGCCTGGAGGATGCCGCCGGCCAGACGATGCAGATGATCGACTATACGCCGCAGAACTGGTTTGCGCCCACCAACGCCTGGATCGTGGGCCAGCCGGCGCGCGACCAACGGGGCATTCTGCTGCTGGCGGACCTTTCGCCCGGTGAGTACCGGCTGACGCTGCGCTTGTACGATCCTGCCACTGGTGCGCCGGTAGAGACGACCCGCGGCCAGGATGTGGAACTGGCGCGGCTGCGCATCCATTGATGACATCATTTTTGTCCTGCGACAGTTCAGTGTAAGCTGCTATGATATTGGCAGTCAACGTACGGGTGGATCGTTCCGCCTCATCTAGCGATATCGAGAGTGCATCTGTTGCGCAGTTCCGCTCACCGTGGCCACGGTTGGCGTTGCTTGCTTTGCTGTTGCTAGCTTTCGCACATGCTGTCATCCTGCTCGATGCCAAGGACCTGTGGTGGGATGAGAGTCTGAGCCTGCAACGCGCGCAGGAGAATCTGCCCAACCTGCTGCGCGGCGTGCTCGTTGTCAAGGATGGCCTGAGCGAGGTGCAGACCATCGACCAACACCCGTTTTTCTCCTTCCTGCTGCAGGGCGCGCTGATTCGGTTGGCGGGTGATAGCGTTTTTGTGCTGCGCTATGTCTCGACCATGGCGGCTGTCCTGTTTGCGGCTGTCTCCTGGACTTGGGGACGCTGGCTGGTGCGGCGTGAGCTCGCTGCGCCGTCGGCGGCCTGGTGGGTGATATTGCTGGCCGCAATCAGCCCATTTCTGCTGTGGTACGGACAGGAGGCGCGTCCCTATGCCCTGTGGGCGGCGCTGGCATTGTTGAGCACTTACCTTCTCGTGCGTGCCATGGAGGGCGAGCACCTCGCCTTGCCTTTCCTCGTCGCTTTCCTGACGGTCGAAGCCGCATTCGCCTTCACGCACTATTATGCTGTCTTCCTGATTGCCCTGCACGGATTGATCCTTGCGCTCTACTTCTGGCGACGGCGCGTGCGAGTCGGGCTGTTGCTGACGGCGGGACTGCTGCTCTTTGGCGCGGCCGTGGGGGCCTACGCTGCGTGGACCATCTTCAGCCAGGGTGGCGGCCAGAATTTTGCTTCGATCTCACTACATATCCTCGTGCCGGATCTGGTCAATGCCTTCAGCCTTGGCCTCAGCGTCGATCTAGCCGTTGTCTGGCCACTCGATCTGCTGTTTGTGTTGATGGTGCTGGTCGCTACAGCCTGGTCGCTCCGCTCCAAGTCAGCTTGGGCAAGCGGCGGCTGGATTCTGCCTGCTGCGCTGCTTATGCCCGTCGCTCTCGTGCTGCTGCTCGACCGCGTTCATCC
>CAIRNL010000014.1 GCA_903879975.1 uncultured Chloroflexota bacterium
GCCATCACACCGCCGCCCAGACGATCCAGCAGCCGGTACCGGTCCACCTGGTACCCTGTCAACAGGCCACGGGCTGGCTCAGCAGGCGAGGCATTGCTGGTCGGCGTGGACAGTGCTTCGGGCTGGGCATCGGGTTCGAGCGGGATATGATCGAGTGACGACATGAACGATTCGCTTCGATTCCAGCGGGCAAACTGATGAACGACGCGCTAGGAGCGCTGAGAGCGGAAATGCGGGCCAAGACGACCGTGAACTCTTTGCCAGTTGCCCTGGTTCCTGCTATATTTTCAAACGATTGACAGCGCCCGAAAGGTTCGCTGAATCGAGGCGAGTATAGCATAGCGCCGTGGTTCAGCCTAAAGGAGAGCGATGTGAGCAGGTATGGCCGGCTGGTCTGTCTGAGTGGTCCGAACGCTGGGAAAGAAGTCGAATTGAGCCAGGAAATGACGGCCATCGGTCGTTCGGTGGAGGCTGGCATTCGGCTTGAAGACCAGTTTGCCTCGCGCCAGCATGCGGAGATCCTGCGTGTCGGCACAAGTTACCAGGTGCGCGATCTACAGAGCAAGAACGGCGTCATCGTCGATGGCGAGCGTCTCGCCCCTGGCGCCAGCGCATGGCTGTCAGATGGCGTAGAAGTACAGTTTGCCTCCACGCGCTTTCGCTTCCACGACCCTTCTGCCACTGTCACTGCGCCGTCACTGATCGCTGTCAGCGAACCCGGTCTGCGCGTCGACTTCACAACGCGCCAGGTCTATGTCGACGGCCAGCCACTGGACCCGCCATTCAGCGTCAAGCAGTTTGACCTGCTCTGGTTTCTCTATCAAAATCGCGGGCGCGTCGTCAGCAAGGATGAGATTGCACAGGCAGTGTGGCCAGAGGCACAGGGCGACGTCTACGACGCCAACATCGACCGCATGGTCAGTCGCGTGCGCAGCCGCATCGAGCCCGACAGCGGCGAAGAGCCGCGCTTCATCCACACGATCCGCGGGTACGGCTATCGCATGGTGGCGTAAGCCACTGCTCTTTGCCGGAACCGTTGATCTGCGCCCTGCGTTACGAACGATAGGACATTCCATCCCCTGATCACCGTATTCATCCCCTGATCACGTAGGAAAACAGTCCGACTTGCGTCTTACAATTTTCAAGTATCCCTAAGCTTTGGCTGCTATCCTTGAGTTGTGCCGGGCACTGAGCGCGGCAGCAGCGAAAGGGAATTTGTATGACTTTGAGCATCAGCCAAGCCGGTATGTCGTCCTTTCGAACACCGATCCAGCCTCGTAACACAGCAGCGATGATGCCGGCATGGGAGGCCACCGTCACGCCTGCCCTCGACAGCGCTATCCAGGCCGCTCGACTGGGCGACGACCATGCGTTTGCGCACCTGATTGACCTGTATCGCACTGCCGCCGAACGGCTGGCGCAGCAGATTTTGCACACCGAAGAAGCGGCGGCCGATGCGGTTCAGGAGGCGATGATCAAAGCGCACCGTGCGATGGAGCGCTTCCAGGAAGGAAACTTCCGCTCGTGGTTCCTGCGCATCGTGACAAACACATGCTACGACCACCTCCGCCGGCAGAAGCGCCGCGCTGCGGCCAGCCTGGACGAGTTAACTGAGCAGCATGGCATCGACTATCTGGCTACGGAGGAGTATATTGCCGAGGACCCAGAGCATATCGTGCTGCAAAATGAGGGAATGCGGCTGCTGTTAGCCGCCATCGATGAACTACCCAGCTATCATCGCAGCGTAGTGCTGCTCGTGGATGTGCAGGGTTACGACTACGCCGAGGCCGCTGAGTTGTTGGAATTGCCGTTGGGCACAGTCAAGTCCCGGCTGAGCCGAGCGCGCGCGGCGCTGCGCGATCAGCTGGTGCGCAGCGGCATCTTGGGCAATGTCATGTAATTCCAGATTCGAATCTCATCTCTGTTGCGGTGGGGCAAATGCCCTGCCGCTTTTCCTTACAGGCTTCGACTACAGGGTAAAGGCCCATGTGCCCGGCCCGTGGACAGCCAGATAGAGCGGCACAGCCCGATCGAGATCGACACGCACTTCTTCGGGCTGATCGCGCAGCCACACGCCGAAGTCGCTGCTGTAGGGGTGGCCGCTCTCAGCCGTCAACAGATGCAGTTCGCCTACTGCGCCCGTGGCCGCCATCATGCCCGACGCAACGTAGGCTGGGCGCAGCACGCTGTGATCGTAGTCTACCTGACGAAAATGCGGACGCCACCTCCACTCGCCATGCTCCAAGACCGCCTCCAGGATCAAATACTGGGCACGCGTGTCGCCGTTGTAGGGCAGGCCGATGCTGCCGCCGTTATAGATGGTCCACGGTGCAACTGTGCGGACGAGCGGACGGTGCGTATGTGCACAGACGACGATCGGCTCAACCACCCCGCCCAGCAGCCGGCGGAGCGTTGCCTCGTCCAGTTCAGGATAGATGCCGGTGAAGAGATTATCAGGCACGCCGTGGAAGAGACGGATGGGCGGCAGGCCGGGCAGCGCAATGCAGCGCGCGGCGGGCAAACGGCGCAACACAGCCAGATGGCGCGGTGCCAGCGTAGCCGCTGTCCACCACAACGAGCGAAAACGCTGGCGGTTGGTGAATGGCGGCGTGTTATTGGGCGTGAAAATACGTCCAACGACAAGATCGTGGTTGCCCACAATGGCGGGCCACCCTGCGTCGGCAATCAGATCCAACACCTCGTTGTTCCACGGCACGCGGTTGACCTGATCTCCAGCCAGATAAACCTGATCGACGCCCTGGCCGCGCAAATCGGCGACAACAGCCTCGAGGGCAGGGAGATTGCCGTGAATGTCGGCAAGAAAGGCCAGACGCATGGCGACAGGAGAGCCGATCAAGATACGCCGGCGGCGTGCAGCGGGTCCCGTTCGCGCACGTACTGGCTACGACCCGTAGCGGCGTCATACCGGGCAAAGATATCAGGCAGGCTATTGCGGTCGGGGTCGAGGCCGTTCTCATAAGCCCAGCGGTAGAAGTGGATAATCTCGACTTCAGCCGTGACCAGTTCCCAATAAAAGAGTTGCGAGATGATACCGCCCGCTTCGAGCATCCCACGCGCCGCAAACGCGTCCAAGGCAGCGGCACGATCGTACGGCACCTGGTAATGCGTGACGTGCCAGCCACCGGCTTCAAGCGAGCAATCGACGCTCTCGACCACAGCGAACTGCGCTTCTATGCGCCGATTGAGGGGCAGGCCCACGCTGCCGGGGTTGACGATATGCCAGTGGCGCGCCGGTGGGTCGGCATGGTGCATATCGCCGTGCGGGTGGGTGCTAAAGTCAGCGCTAGCCGCCGGCTGCCAGATGACGTGGCGATCGATCTGGATGTGAGTATGCGCCGTAACGAAGGTTTGTTCCTGCACGCCGGCTAGTTCTGCGGCAACCTTCTCCTCTGCCTGATTGCGGTAGAGGCTCACCCGGTTCCGTCCAGGCAGGCCGTGGGTCATGCGCAGCGGCTGCGTACCCGGAAAACAGAAGGTGCGCTCGTCAGGCAGCATGGCCAGAAACGCAGACTGCTGGGGGGTGATATTCGCCACCAGCCAGTGCAATTGGCCCCAGCGCTCGGCGTCCGCACTTCCCGGAACTGCGCGCTCCGTGCCGTGA
>CAIRNL010000015.1 GCA_903879975.1 uncultured Chloroflexota bacterium
GGCCCTGTGCGCAGCGTGATCCCGCAGTTGGTCTTCGAACTGGCTTTTGAGAATATCCAGCAGTCAACGCGTCACAAGTCCGGCGTGGCGGTGCGTTTTCCGCGCATTCTGCGCTGGCGTCACGACAAACACATCAAGGAGGCTGACACGCTGGCGACGCTGAAGGCGATGATCGAGACCCCCTAAACGGAAAGCGGTGAGGATCGCCAAATCCCATCACTGTAGAGGGTTGCCACAAGCAACACTGCAAAGCACCATTCTACGAGCGCCGGCGCGCTACCGATGCGCGCGCGGATGCTATAATGGCCCGATGACGATGCACAAGCACGATTTGACGCTCGCTTTGGGCTGGTTTGCTCGCCGTGGCTGGGAGCCGTTCGCCTTCCAACAGGACATCTGGCGCGCGTATCTGAACGGCGAGAGCGGGCTGATCCATGCGGCGACTGGCACTGGCAAAACTTATGCTGCCTGGTTCGGCCCGCTCTTGCAGTGGTTGGCCCAGCACCCTGATCCCAACCGTCAGCCCGCTCAGGCACCGCCTCTGCGCGTTCTCTGGATCACTCCCCTGCGCGCACTGGCCGCCGATACTGAGCAGTCTTTGCGTGCCCCGCTGACCGAACTGGGTATGCCGTGGAGCGTCGAACGGCGCACGGGCGACAGCTCCAGCCATACCAAGAGTCGCCAGCTCAAGAAGCCGCCTACTGCGCTGATCACCACTCCTGAAAGCCTTTCATTGCTGCTCTCTCAGCCCGATGCACATGCCTTTTTTGTTGGCCTGGAGGCCGTCGTCGTCGACGAGTGGCATGAATTGATGGGCACCAAGCGCGGTGCGCAGACCGAGCTCTGCCTGGCGCGCCTGCGCAAGTGGCAGCCATCGTTGCGCACGTGGGGGCTGTCGGCCACATTGGGCAATCTGAACACGGCGCTGGCTGTCCTGTTGGGTGTCGACGGATCAGGACAGCCGTGCCCAGGCCGCCTGGTACGCGGTGAAACGCCGAAGTCCATCCGCATCGATTCGCTGCTGCCCGACCGCGTCGATCGCTTCCCGTGGGCCGGCCATCTGGGTCTCAAGATGCTGCCGCAGGTTGTCGATGCGATCGCAGAGGGCCGTACCGCACTCGTCTTTACCAACACGCGCAGCCAGACCGAACTTTGGTACCAGGCGATCATCAACGCACAGCCAGATTGGGCGGGCGATATTGCCTTGCACCACAGCTCGCTGTCGCCCGACACGCGGCAGTGGGTGGAGGAGGGCCTCAAGGAAGGCTACCTGCGTTGCGTGATCTGCACCTCCAGTCTCGACCTGGGCGTGGATTTTGCACCGGTCGACCGCGTGCTCCAGGTGGGCAGCCCCAAGGGGGTGGCGCGCCTGCTGCAGCGCGCCGGGCGCAGTGGCCACCAACCGGGTGTGGAAAGCCGTGCCACCTGCGTGCCCACTCACGCTCTGGAACTGGTCGAGGTGGCTGCTGCGCGCCACGCTATTGCAACCGGCCACATCGAAGGCCGCGAGCCGCTGGACAAGCCGCTCGATGTGCTTGTCCAGCATCTGGTGACCGTGGCGCTGGGCGGAGGTTTTGTGGAGCAGGAACTCCTGGCCGAGGTGCGCACCGCCTACAGCTACCGTACGCTGGGGGATGACGAGTGGCAGTGGGCACTCAATTTCGTCGTCAACGGCGGCGACGCTCTGCTAGCTTACCCTGAGTACAAACGCGTGGGACTCGCTGAGGGTCGCTATGTTGTGGGGGACCGCCAGATCGGCACACGCCATCGCCTCTCGATTGGCACCATCGTCGGCGACGCACAGATCGAGGTGCGTTATCTCAACGGCCCCAGCCTGGGAACCGTCGTCGAGAACTTTGTGGCTCGGCTCAAGCCAGGCGATCGCTTCCTGTTCGCCGGCCGCGTGCTCGAACTGGTGCGCGTGCGCGAGATGACCGCCTGGGTCCGCCGCTCCAATAGCAGCCGCGGTGCCGTCCCGCGCTGGACGGGTACCAACCTGCCCATCTCCACCGAACTGGGCGAGGCTGTGCGGGCCAAGCTCGCCGATGCCGCGCTGGGCGTGTTCGAAGACCCCGAGATGCTGGCCGTGGCGCCGGTGCTGCGGCTGCAGACAAAGTGGTCTCGCATCCCCGCCCTGGACGAGTTACTCGTCGAGCGTATCGAGACGCGCGAGGGCCATCATCTCTTTGTCTATCCCTTCGCTGGCCGTCTGGTGAATATGGGCCTGGCTGCGCTCTTTGCCTACCGCCTTGGCCAGATTCGGCCGCTGACGGCGACGGTGACTGCGACTGACTATGGCTTTGAACTGCTCTCTCCCGAGCCGGCGCCCCTGGTGGAAGCCCTGGCTGCGACGCCGTCGCTCTTCGATACCGGCCGTTTGCTCGAAGATATTCCTGCCAGCCTCAATGCCAGCGAATTGGCGCGGCGCCAATTTCGCGAGGTGGCACGCGTGGCCGGTCTGGTCTTTGAGGGCTTCCCAGGACGCAAGGCGCGTACCCGTCACGTACAGGCATCGAGCGACCTCTTCTTCGATGTCTTTCAGAAGTACGATGCTGGCAACCTGCTGCTGACTCAAGCACAGCGCGAAGTGCTCCTGCGCCAGCTGGATGCCACACGGTTGGCGTGCACTCTCACGCATATGGCGGCGAGCAAGCTGCTGCTGATCGACTGCGCACGGCCGACGCCTTTCTGCTTTCCCATTCTCGTCGAACGCCTGCAAGAAAGTACCGTCAGCACCGAGTCGCTAGAAGATCGTATCCGGAAGATGACCTTGCAGTTGGAAGCCTACGCTGACGGTTGAAACGCCAAATTTGCAATTCTGCCAAACTTCTGCACAATATTTTGTATCGATTTTTTACAAGCACCGCAAGCGCACCAGGAGGAACCATGGCACAAGGTCCCTATGTGATGGGCATCGACTTCGGCACCGAGAGCGTGCGGGTCGGCATCTTTGACTTGGCGGGTCGGCCCGTCATTTTCGCCTCTGAACCCTACCCGCTCTATCATCCGCACGCAGGCTGGGCGGAGCAGCAGCCGGATGAATGGTGGCAATCGCTCGTGGTGGCGACGCGTCGTGCCCTGGCGCAGAGTGGCGTGCCTACGGAATCAATCGTTGGCCTGAGCGCCGACTGCACGAGCTGCACTGTGGTGATGATGGACGATGCCTTTCGCCCGCTGCGACCAGCCATCATCTGGATGGACGTGCGCGCCGCAGACCAGGCCAATCGCATCGCTCAGATCGACCACCCGGCGCGTAAGGTCAACGGCTACGGCAATGTCTCGGCCGAATGGATGCCATGTAAGGCGCTGTGGGTGAAAGAAAATGAGCCAGAGACGTGGGCGCAGGCACGCTACGTAGGCGAGTTCATCGACTGGTTGACCTTGCGTCTCACCGGTGAGTGGGTGGCCAGCATCAATACTGCGAGTATCCGCGCCTATTACGATCGCAATACCGACGGCTGGCCAGCTGAATTCTACGCCAGGATCGGACTGGACGACCTGATCGAACGCTTCCCACCGCGCGTGCTTGATATGGGCACGGTAGCCGGCACGCTGCGCGCCGGCGTGGCAGCCGAACTGGGGCTGATGCCCGGCATCCCCGTCGCCGAAGGCGGCGCCGATGCCTTTGTGGCTATGGTCGGCCTGGATGTCGTGATGCCGGGCAAAGTGGCTTTCATTACCGGCTCGTCGCATCTGCTGCTGGGCCAGAGCGCAACGGAGTTTCACGCCAAAGGCATCTTTGGCACCTACACCGATGCGATCATGCCGGGACAGCAGACAGTGGAGGGCGGCCAGGTTTCGACCGGCTCCGTGATTAAGTGGTTCCGGGACAACTTCTGCGGCAACGAGATGCTGGAAGCGGAACGGCGTGGGGTTGATGCCTACACGATCCTCAACGAAAAGGCCGCAGCCGTGCCCATCGGTTCCGATGGGCTCATCGTGCTCGACTACTGGCAGGGCAATCGCACGCCCTATGTCGATCCGGAAGCGCGCGGGATCATGCGCGGCTTTTCGCTGCGCCATACGACGGGCCATGTGTTTCGCGCCATCATGGAGGGGGTCAGCTATGGCACCGAGCACATCCTGCGCAATTTCCGTGAAAACGGTTATGCTGTGCAGTCTGTGGTGGTAGCGGGCGGGGCGACTAAGAGCCGTCTGTGGATGCAGATTCATGCCGACGTGAGCAATGTGCCGATTGCACTCACGGAAGTGGCTGATGCGCCGGCGCTCGGCTCGGCGATCTTGGCAGCCGTGGGGACGGGCCTCTTCCCTGACGTGGCCACTGCCTCAGCACAGATGGTGCGCGTGCGCGACCAGATCCTGCCCGACCCGGCAGCGCATGCTGCCTATCGCTTCTACGCCGACCAGTACATCGCCACCTACCCGCGCGTGCAAGATCTGATGCAGGCCACGACGCGCCACGTGGCGCGCCGCTGAGCATATCATGGCGATTCACCTGAGTCCCTCCATCCTGGCTGCCGATACGGCGGCGCTAGGCAACGCGGTAGCAGCCGCAGCTGCAGGCGGCGCTGACTCGCTGCATATCGATGTCATGGATGGTCACTACGTGGCCAACTACGCCTTCAGCCCCAAAACGGTGCAGGATCTGCGCAGTGTCACGCACCTGCCGCTGCACGCGCATCTGGAGGTCGCCAACCCCGATGCGGTGCTCTACCTTTTTGCCGCCGCGCACATGATCATCGTGCAGGAAGATACAACGCCCGATCTGGGCGCCACGTTGGCCACCATTCGCCGGCTTGGGTGCATGGCAGGCGTCGCGGTCAACCGCAACCGGCCTGTGGAGCCGCTGCTGCCCTGGCTGGAGCAGGTCGATCTGCTCCTGGTCATGGCTGTGGAGCCAGGCTTTGGTGGCCAGCCCTTCGATGACAGGATGCTCGACAAAGTGCGCCGGTTGCACGCGCACCGTGCCGCCCGCTCTGGGTCGCACGCCATTGGCCTCGATGGTGGCATCAGCCTGGCCACCATCAGCCGTGCCACCGCAGCCGGCGCCGATTTCTTCGCTGTGGGCAGCGCTGCCTTCGCTGGCGACCCGGCCATCGCTGTGCACACCCTGCGTGCTGCGGCACTCGCCGTCTCTGCCTGACACATCGCGCCTCCGCATCCCGCACCAATTCCTGAATCCCTATCTCCATTTCACGGCACTGCAACTGCCCCGGTAACGCCACCCCCACGAGTCTTTCCTTCATCGCCAGCAAGCAGCGAACCGAAAGGGATGTGCAGCCCGTCCACACGCCTTTTGCCGATCTCACCTACGCCTGCTCACCACGTGTCCTGCCAAGAATAGGACGGGTGACGGGTGTCTTGATCTGTGGATTGTGTTACACTGAATGAAGACCAAGGCGATGCTCGATGCATCGTCTGATAGGAAGGCGAGAGTCCCGGTGCCTTCTTGGGATGTACCGGGATTTACAAACAAGTGGCTGATCAAAGGAGATTTTGCCATGCTAAAACATCAAGTGTTACTCCCCAATGACGGGTCGGCGTTTTGCCGCCAGATCTATTCTCACTTGCTCAAATTCTTTCCGACAGAGGAAACGGAATTGACGTTACTGCATGTAGGCCACGCGCCAAGTGGCTTTGTGCCGGCGCCGCCACGCCCGACAGGGTACGACGGTAGCTCCGTAGCCTTTGCTTCGCACCGCGATGCCAATCTCGCCCTGCATCCCATCTATGCCAGCCAGGAGTGGGACAGCGCTGTAGCCGAAATTGAAAGCGAACTGGCGCCCGACGTCAAGCTGCTGACAGACGCCGGCTATACGGTCAAACTGGAGGTGCGCTTTGGGGAGCGCGGCGAGGAGATCGTCAAGTTCCTGGAGCATCATCCGATGGACGCCATTGCCATGACCACCCACTGGCGCCGTGGTATCCAGAAACTCATTTTCGGGAGCGTGGCGCAGTATGTTGCAGCGCACACCAGCACGCCCATCTTTATGGTGCGCCCAGAGCACGAGTGAGACACAGCATCTGCTGAAACGCCGGTAGCTTTGTTTCAGATCGCCTAGTGACACACAGAGGGGGAAGGCGAACTTGCCTTCCCCCTCTGGTCATGTCCGGTCAGCGTTCTCTGGGGCGTGCCCCGCTGCTCACTCTCCCCAGGTGCCTGGTTGGCCCTGTAATCTCAACAGAGTTCTGCCTGCTACCGTGCCGGTCTGGTTTGGACGGACGCATCGGTTAGACAAAGAGTGCCGTCATGTGTTGCCGTTCGACGACGGCTTTCATTTCTTCGTCGGTGGGGCGGCGCTCGAAGCGAGTCGCAGCATCCAACACCTTGGGCAGCAGATGGATGTCACCCACCGTATTCAGGAAGATGCCCGGCCGGCCAAGGACCCACTGCACGGCCACGTTGATGTCGGCCTGATCTTCCAGCGGCTGGTACCACGTCGACCGGCTGCGCTCCATCGTGGCCCACGGCCCGCGCGTGATGGACTTGATCGTTTGCACGGCAACATTGCGTTCCTGGCAGGTTTTCATCACCATCTCGAAGTCATGTTCGTAGACTTCGTCTTGCATCAGGGTGTAGCTGTAGGGCAGCAGGACAGAGTCAAAGTCGAAGCGCGCCAGGCTGCGCCGGTGCATTGCACCGATTGTACGTCCATGGCCGGTCACTCCGATGAAGCGCACCAGCCCCTGCTCGCGCGCCTCAATGCATGCTTCCAGCGCACCACCCGGCCCCATGGCTGTATCCCATTCGTCAGGGTGCACCAGCGCATGTAACTGAATCAGGTCCACCGAGTCGACGCGCAGCCGCTCCAGCGAGCGATGCAGTTCGGCCCTGGCCTTGGCATAAGTGCGCTCACCGGTTTTGGTGGCCAGGAAGAAATCCTTGCGATGCTGCGCCATCCACGGCCCAATGCGCATTTCAGCGTCACCATAGGAGGCCGCTGTGTCAATGTGATTGACGCCATACGCTAACAACACGTCGAGCGTGCGGTCGGCTTCGGCTTGTGTCACAGAACCGAGTGCGGCAGCACCAAAAAGGGTGACGCTGCTCATATGCCCGGTGCGGCCAAAGGGTCGCTTTTCAATCTGTTTTGCCTGCGCCATGGATTGCTCCTTTTTTCGTTGCGAATCGATCAGTAGGATACTATTGTACACTAAATTATCCCGATCATACCCAATGAGGGAAATTATGTCTGCTATACCTGAGACACTGGCTGCAGAGTTACGCGAGAGCCATGCTGGCCTGCTACACACGCTTGCACTCCTCGAACCGCAGGAAATCGAGTATGGCTGTATGGCCAACGAGTGGACCCCCAAGGCACTCATTGCCCACGTTGCGTTCTGGGACAATGTGCAGACACGGCGCATGCAGGCTGCGCTGGATGGAAGTTCGGCTACCACCGGCTTTGTGCCGCCGGCCGCAACAAACGACGAGCGTGCCGTTGCCGACGCAGAGCAGCCGCTTGAAGTGCTCCTTTCCGCTGCTGATGCAGCCCGCGAGGGATTGGTGCGTTTTGTCGCCGGGATCAGCCCCGAGCAACTGGCGCAACCCTTGCCCGAAGGCGATGCCTCTCTGCTGCTGCACCAGTGCATCGTGCATATGATTCACCACACCTACATGCACGACCGGGATCTCTGGTCCTACTGCGGCTCCATGCAGCGCTGGACGCGCTCCCGCCTGCGTGCGTTCCTCGTGCAGCAGGAGGAGAACCTGATGGCATCCATCGGTGGCCTCTCCGAAGCGCTCCTGACGCACATGCGGGTCGACGGCGACTGGACAATCCGCGACAGCCTGGTGCACATTCTGGCATGGCGTGAGTACGGCTACCTGGTGGCAAAGCACTGGCCCGCGGTCGACGCTGCCCGCATCGCAGCGTGGCGCACCGACGAAGGGGTCGATGCGCTCAATGCCAGGCTGCGTCAGGCGCGCACGGCACTTCATATGATCGACATTGCCGACGGCCTGACGACGTACCATCGCCGGCTGATGAAACTTTTCGACCAGGCCTCCGACGCCGATCTGGCCTCCACCGGCGCCTACGGCTGGGGAGACCAGGGCGCGCTCTCGGCATTTTTCTTTGGTCTGACCCATCATGAGATGGAACACGCCGCAAGGATTTGGGAGTTTCGGGTCAGGCAGGGATGACAGGATGGCAAAACGATTGCCTTGCGACAGAATCAAAACGGGACGCCCGCAGGCGTCCCGTTTTTGTTTTTTTCCCTTTTGCCGACCGCAGGGAAGGGTCGATAGAGACCGGGAGTTTGCAGGTTCACCCTCTTGGCAGCGGCAGCGCCCGAAAATCCTGGCTTCTACATCCCATCCACGCTAGAGCCCCGTTGGCAGGAGGTTGGTCAGGTTCTCCGGCTTCTGCACGTCGGCTGCATTGCGCTGCTCCTGGAGCCAGGTATCGAATGCCTGTGCCCGCTCCTGCTCGATCTGCGCTGCATCCTTCTCGCGTGCAGCGTCCCGTTCCAACACTTCGATGATGTGATAGCCGAAGTCGGTTTTCACCGGCTCACTGATCTCGTTGACGGCAAGCGCAAAGGCGGCTTCTTCAAAGGGTGCCACCATGCGGCCCTTGCCGAACCAGCCCAGGTCACCGCCGCTGGCTGCACTGCCCGGATCGTCGCTGTATTCAGCAGCCAACGTGGCGAAGTCTTCGCCGTCAACCAGTCGTTGGCGAATCTCTTGCGCCAATGCCAGCGTTGCCGCGTCGTCCCGCGGACCGGGTGTGGGGGTCGGTGTCGGGAATCCTTCTGGCAGCGGTGTCGGCGTCAGCGTCGGCTCTGGCGTGGGTGCACCGTCAGGTAGAGGCGTGGGTTCGGGCTCCGGTTCACGCACGCGCAACAGAATATGCCGCGCGTTGACGGCTTCCTCTGTTGCTGTCACGGTCTCGTCGGCGATCACTTCCTGCAGCTTGTCGCGCAGGAGATTGGCCCGAATGATCTGCCGGTACTCGTCCATCGACATGCCTGCCACCTGGTTGATGTTGTTTTGCAGGTTGGTCAGCCCTTCCGTGAAAAGGGTCGCT
This sequence comes from uncultured Chloroflexota bacterium, assembly GCA_903879975.1. Classification (GTDB taxonomy): domain Bacteria; phylum Chloroflexota; class Anaerolineae; order Caldilineales; family Caldilineaceae; genus Caldilinea. The sequence goes on from CAIRNL010000015.1 coordinate 8,994, forward strand.
GTGATGATCGATGGTGTGGGCGGCACGGGCGGCGTCGGAATCGGTGTGGCCGTGGCTGTGATCGTAGCACTGACGTCGATCGTAGCGGTTGGGGTCGGTGTCCACACGGCCGCTGTCGCAGTGGCGTCCGCGCCGGCTTGTACGGTGGCGGTTGCCTGCGGTTCAGTCACCAGCCCAAAGCCATTGGCGATCTGGTTGCGCAACTCCTGTTCTACCTCTTCGTCGCTGACGCTGATACCGCGCACAGCAGCTTCCCGCTCAACGATCAGGTCGTCCAACATGGAGTTCAGTGTCTGTTGACCCAGCAGGAAGGGACTGCTCAACGTCGATTGAATCTGACTGATCTGGCTGGTGAAAAATCCCTGCCCGCCAAATTGCTCCTCTAGTTGCTGGTAGCGCACCAAGTCGTTGCGTAGCTGGTTCTGATCCAGCTTGACGCGTTTCCAGAACTGGTTGGCGGCAACGGTCACGTCACCCACCTTGGCTACCTGTTGGTTGGGCAATATCATGAATTGATAAATGACGCCGATAAGGATGGACAGCAATGCGACACCAAGCGCGACACCGACAAAGGTGTAGAGCCTGTGATGGCGCTCGCGGTCGCGCTGTCGCAGTCGCTCTTCCTTGCGGGTCATTTCGCGCTGAATTTCGGTAGATTTGCTGGAATCCTGCGCCTTGTTTTTGCGCTCCGACATGGCTTACTTCCGTTTGCGAACAATGCGGGTCTGGTCGGCGGTGTAGGGCAGCAGAGCCAGGTGCCGGGCCCGCTTGATCTCACGCACGATCTTACGCTGTACTTTGGCGCTCACACGCGTCTTGCGGCGCGACAGGATGCGACCGCGTCGATCGAGGAAGCGTGAAAGCAAAGCAATGTTCTTGTAGTCGATGTCGTCCACGCGCACGTCCGAACCAATGCGACGCGGTCGGCCGGAACCTTCGCGTTCGACATACTGGGCCGGCGCTGAGAACTCTTCCTCGTCCTCTTCTTCGTCGTCAATATCATCGCTGTCGTCGTCCCCGTTGATCTCGAATGAGGTCGGGGGCGACGACGGACGCGCCGACGCCTGCTTGGCCGGTGCTACTGCCTCTTCGACAGATTCGGCTGCCTGGACGATATCCGTCTGGGTCTCTTCCACATTTTCCGCTTGAGGATTTGTCTGGTCGCTCATTGTTCTGTTCCTTTCATCGCTCCCTGGGTTCAGTCATCCTTGCGCATCAGCAGATAGCGCATCACATCTTCGCTGTAACGCAGCAGGCGATCTATCTCATCGGTGCCTGCCGGCGGCATCTGGAAGCGATGGAGGATGTAATAGCCCTCGAAATTGCGATTGATCGGATAGGCAAGTGTGCGTTTGCCCCACGGTTCGGTGACAATGTCGGAGCCGCCCTGGGCGCTGATCACGTCACGCAGGCGTCCATCGAAGGTGTTGACGCCGCTTTCATCCAGCTTTGCCTGGAGAATGTACACCAGCTCATACTGGCGCAAATCTGCACCGGTCATGTGTTATTCCTTTCTTTCTCTGGAGATGCCCGCAAGACCACCCTGCGAACAGAAAGAACGAGGGACTGGCGGTGCACCGGTTCCCTCGTTACAAACCATCTTTCAGTCTAGCACTGCAGCGGAAGATCAGGCAAATTGGAGATGCGGCAAAGTCATACAAGATTGTATACTACTGCCTATGCAGATATGGCTGGTCTCACCCTATCATACCGGCAGTCACCAGGCGTGGGCTGAAGGATATGCTCGCCACTCACGCCACACCGTTGCCCTGCTGACCATGGCCGGGCGCTTTTGGAAATGGCGTATGCAGGGAGGTGTAATCGATCTGGCTGCACAGGCGCAAGCCCTGCTAGCCTCCAGCGCACCGCCGCCAGACTTGATCCTGGCCACCGATATGCTCCATTTGCCGGCTTGGCTGGGTCTGCTGCGCAACGCACTTCCCACGCCGGTTCCGACAGTGCTCTATATGCACGAGAACCAACTCACCTATCCTTGGCGGCCAGGGGAGGGACGCGATCTCACCTACGCCATGATCAACTGGCTGAGTCAACTCGCCGCCGATCGCATTGTTTTTAACAGCCACTACCACTACGATGTCTGGTTTGACGAACTGCCACGCCTCCTCAGGCATTATCCCGACTACAACCACCTGGCATGGGTTGACCAGGTCAAGGCACGCAGCTGCGTGATCCCCGTGGGAATCGAGGCACGCGCCATCTGGGATGCGGTATCGGACGATCACATGTTTCCACCTGCCTATCCCCACTCGTCTCCCCTCATTCTCTGGAACCAGCGGTGGGAGCACGACAAGCGCCCCGATCGCTTCTTCGACCTGCTCTATCGGCTGCGCGCCGACGGCCTCCCTTTTCGACTGGCTGTGGCAGGCGAAAATTTTCGTAACGTGCCCCAAGAATTCGACGAAGCCCGCACGCGCTTGGCTGATGTCATCGAACACTGGGGCTATGCCAGCACACAGGCCGACTATGTACGCCTCTTGGGACAGGCCGATCTGGTGATCAGCACGACAGAGCATGAATTTTTTGGTATCAGTGTGCTGGAGGCGATGGCCGCCGGTGCCTTCCCACTCCTGCCCAATCGCCTCAGCTATCCTGAACTGATCGCCACGTCCGCAATTCCTGCCTGCCTCTATGCGGATGAAGACGAACTCTACCAGAAGTCACGGGCCTATCTTCTGACTCCACAGCCCGCTCCGCCTGATTGGGCAATGGCCGTGGTGGATCGCTTTGACTGGGCGGTGGTGGCTCGGATGTATGATGACCTCTTGCAGGAGATAGTAAGGTGAGACTCTATGCACCCGAAACTGCGTCCGCTGGATATCCGGCCAATTACCCAGGAAAACCATCCCTACATCCTGCTGCGCGACCCACAGCAGATCAGTGAGCGCCAACTGCTTGTACCGCAGCCGTTGGCTGCAGTACTGGCTTACTTCGACGGCCACCACGCCATCGATGCTATGCTGGCCAAGTTCGAAGCGCACTACCGGATGGCTCTGCCGGCCGGCGCCGTCGCACACTTGATTGCAGCGCTAGACGAAGCCGCTATGCTGGAGAACGATCGCACAGCGAGCCGATATGCTGAGGCGCTCGAGACCTATCGCCGTGCTCCCTATCGCCAACCTGCACTGGCCGGAGCTGGTTATCCAAACGATCGCCAGGCTCTGTGGCGCCTGCTGCAAGAGTACCTGGAATGCTCTGATGTAGTCGAGGCGCCCATTGACTGGTCGCAGCCCGTCGGCCTACTCAGCCCGCATATCGACTATCCGCGCGGAGGCAACGTCTATGCCGATGTGTGGAAGTACGCTGCGCAGGCTGCACGTGAGGCCGAACTGGTCATACTGCTGGGCACCGATCACTACGGAGCCGAACTCTTCACGCTGACGCGGCAGTGCTATGCCACTCCCTACGGTGTGCTGCCGACCGATACGGCCATCATTGACCGGCTGGCAGCTGTGCTCGGCCAGGAAGAAGCCTTCGTCGGCGAGTTGCGCCATCGCGGCGAGCACTCCTTGGAATTGGTGGCAGTCTGGTTACACCACATGCGTGCCGGCGAACCGCTCCCAGTCGTCCCGATCCTGACCGGTTCTTTTCATGGTTTCTTGGCCAATGGCGCTATGCCCCACGCCGACCCGCGTATCGCCGCTGCCTTGGCGGTGCTGGCTGAAGCTGCAGCAGGTAGACGCACGCTCGTCGTTGCCTCCGGCGATCTTGCACACGTTGGGCCGGCTTTTGGCGGTGTGCCGCTGAATAGCGCTGCGCGCAACGCGTTGCGCGCAGCCGACGACGAGTTGATCGCTGCCATGCAGGATGGCGACGCCGGCGCGTTCTTTGCCTCCATCCGCCGTGTGCACAACCGCAATAACGTCTGCGGCGTCGCACCCATCTACCTGGCGTTGCGCCTGCTTGGCGCCAGCCGTGGCACGCAGGCCGGCTATGCTGTCTGCCCCGCCGATGACCAGGACACTTCGGTCGTTACGGTGACGGGGATGCTGTTCCGCTAGGAAGGGCATCCCAGAACCTACACACCCAAAGACAGAGCGTACGGTTTTTCTTGTTAATAAGATATTTACCTGCGAAAAATAATGCGATTGGCGTATGTTGATCAACGTGTGGTAAAACATCCTAGAGATTCGTCACTACGATCCGGCTTGTCTGAACTGTCTGTAATCTTGATGGGTTTAGCTGGACAAATAGGCGAATTCTGCCCACAGTACACTCTTTCCAATTCACAACAGGAGAACCAACATGAGGCCAAGAATGCAGCGTATGTCGTATTCAGTTTCAGTACTGATCGGCGTAATCGTATTGGTGCTGTCAGGATGTGCACCGGCTGTGGCGCCTGCTGCGCCGCAAGCTGCAGCCCCAGACACTGAGGCCGCTGTCGAAGTGCCGGCTGGTCTGGAAGAACTCGTTGCCGCAGCGCAGGCCGAAGGCGAGTTGACGACTATCGCCTTGCCACGCAACTGGTGTAACTATGGCGAGGCGCTCGATACTTTCAGCGCCAGGTACGGTATCAAGATTAACGAGCTGAACCCTGACGCCGGCTCCGGCGACGAGTTGGAAGCCATTCGTGCCAACAAGGACAACAAGGGTCCGCAGGCGCCGGATGTCATCGACATAGGCTTCGCCTTCGGCCCACAGGCGCAGGCCGAAGGTCTTATCCAGCCCTACAAGGTCAGCACCTGGGACACGATTCCGGATGAAGTCAAGGACCCTGAGGGCTACTGGTACGGCGACTATTATGGAGTCATGTCCTTCATGGTCAACAAGGACGTTGTGCAGAACACACCGCAGTCGTGGGCCGATCTGCTGAGCGAAGAGTACAACGCTCAGATCGCGCTGTCAGGCGACCCGCGTGCATCCAACCAGGCGATCCTGTCCGTACAGAATGCCAGCCTGGCTGCAGGCGGTACCCTGGAAGACCCAGCCAAGGGGCTGGAGTTCTTTGCCGAGCTCAACAACAAAGGCAACCTGGTGCCGGTGATTTCCAACAACGCGCTCGTCGCGCGCGGTGAGACACCCATCCGCATCACGTGGGACTACCTGGCCCTGGGCGGCGCTGATGAGATGGCAGGCAACCCCCCCATCGAGGTCGTGATTCCCAGCGACGGGCGCCTGGCTGGTGTCTATCTGCAGGCAATCAGCGCCTACGCGCCCCATCCCAACGCTGCCAAGCTGTGGATGGAATTTCTGTACTCGGACGAAGGCCAGATTATCTGGATGAAGGGCTACTGCCACCCCATCCGCGAGCCCGACCTGCGTGCACGCGGTGTGGTGCCGCAGGAATTGCTCGACAAACTGCCTGACGTCAGCGGCGCTGTCTTCCCGACCAATGACCAATTGGTGCAGGGCAAGGAAGTCGTCGTCGCCAACTGGGATTCCATAGTCGGGGCCAACGTGACCGACGCTCAATGATCTCAGCGAGCTGACCGCCACCCATCCCAGCCAATCTATTGTGGCTGGGATGGGTTCAATGGTAACAGAGACGCAATGGCGACTACAGTACCGACGATATCGCGACGGCCTCGCCTGACCTGGACATGGCTTGGCCCGCTTCCCTTTTTTCTCTTCGCGATCCTCTTCATTGTTTTGCCGTCCGCTTCGCTCTTCATCGATAGCTTTCGTACGCTCGATGGTAGCTTCACGTTCGCCAACATCGCGGGCCTGTTCCAGCCGCCGATTCCAGAATCCTACTGGCTGAGCATCCGCGTCAGTGCGATAACCGCTGTGGGCGGTGGGCTGCTGGGCTTCTTCATGGCATACGCGTTGACGGTAGGCAATCTCCCGCGCTGGCTGCGCCCTGTGACACTCACCTTTGCCGGCGTGGCATCGAACTTCGCCGGCGTACCGCTGGCCTTTGCCTTTATTTCCACGCTGGGGCGCACGGGCCTTGTCACAGTGATCCTGCGTGACCTTTTTGGCTGGAACCTCTACGGCGCCGGTTTCAACCTGTACAGCTTTGTCGGCTTGAGTGTGAC
>CAIRNL010000016.1 GCA_903879975.1 uncultured Chloroflexota bacterium
CATGGAAGCCATCCCGCCGGCGCTGCAGAAATGGGGGGTCCATCCGAGCTGGACGCGGGCAGTCGCTTCGCCGGGCATCTACGAAGATTTGGAGCGGGCGCTGGCCGAGCTGGTAGGTGCGCCGATGACGCTGGTATTCCCCGCTGTCACCCTGCTGCACGCAGGCGTGCTCCCTCTCCTAGCCGGCTCGGATGGCGTGATCCTGAAGGATATCTCGGCGCACCGATCGATCATCGAGGCGTGCCGGCTGGCGCAGACCAACGGCGCTGAGTACCTGGATTTCAAGCACAACGACCCGGTCGACCTGGAAGCCAGGCTAGCGCGCTACCCCATCGAACGAACCAAGATCATCGCCATCGACGGCGTCTACTCGATGTCAGGCGAGTATCCGCCGCTGCCGGAATTTGTCCGCCTGGCCAAACAGTACAACGCCTGGGTCTACATGGACGACGCCCACGGCATCGGCGTGATCGGCGAAGAGCCTTCTGCACAGATGCCCTACGGGCACAAGGGCAACGGCATCGTACGCTATTATGGGCTGGATTACGTGAAAGACCGGCTGATCTATGTAGCTGGTCTGTCCAAGTCATTCTCTTCTTTTGGCGCCTTCATCACCTGCCATGACATGGCAATGAAGAATCTGTTCCGCTCGGCCTCGACCTTCATCTTCTCGGGACCCTCGCCGGTGGCGAGCCTGGCGAGCGCATTGGCTGGCATTGAACTCAACCAACGGGAGGGGGAGCGGTGGCGCGTGCAGGTCTATCAGTTGACCCGGCGCCTGATCGATGGTGCCCGTGAGCAGGGCTATGAGGTGATCAACGACAACTACTTCCCGATCGTCTGTGTGGTGATCGGCAAGACGCACGATGTGATCGAGGCCTGCAAAATCCTGTGGGAGTACGGCATCCTGATCACGCCTGCGCTCTATCCGATCGTCCCGCGCGACAAAGGCTTGCTGCGTTTCTCGATCACGGCGGCAAACACCCCGGAAGAGATCGATCGATCGCTGGAAGCGCTGGCTGCCGTGCGAGCGCGTCTGCTGCAGAGCGAGCCGGAACATGCATGAACGCGCTGGAGCGGCTGTCTTCATCACGGCTGGTGCATCTGGCATCGGCGCGGCCTGTGGCGGCCTGCTGGCCGCAAGAGGCTACACCGTCTTTGCCGGGGTGCGCACAGCGCAGAAAGGCGAACTGCTGCGGCAGCAGATCGGCGACGCGCTGGTGGCTGTTCCGCTGGATGTGACGGATGCAGCTTCCGTGGCTGCGGCCATCGAAACGATCCGGACGGCGCTGGCCCAACAAAATCTGCGGCTCGCCGGGCTCGTCAACAATGCCACCAACGAGCGTCATGGGCCGATCGAACTGCTGCCGATGGAGTTCATTCGTGACGAGATCGAAGTAGACTATCTGGGCAGTGTTGCGGTGATCAAAGCAGCATTGCCGCTGCTGCGCAGGTCGCGTGGCCGCATCGTGAACTTTAGCTCGATGAATGGACGCAGCGTATTTCGCAGCATCGGTGCCAATTCTGCGGCCAAATATGCCATCGAAGCGCTGTCGGACGCGCTGCGGCTGGAAGTGGCGCCCTGGGGGATCGAGGTCTCCCTGATCGAGCCAGGGGCAGTGGCGACCCCGCTGTGGGAAAAAGCCCTGCAGAAATTCCAGGAGTTGCCGAACCATGTGCCGGCCGAGCAGCTGCAGCTCTACTATCCAGACTGGCAGGCGGCGGTCAACCAGGCGGCGGTGGACAAGGAACGGTTCCTGCGCAGCGCCCTGGCGCCGGAACGTCTGGCAGAGGCTGTCTGGCAGGCGTTGACGGCCAAGCGTCCCAAAGCACGCTATGTGGTGGGGTGGGATGCACGCACCGTACTCTTTCTAAAGTGGCTGTTGCCCGACCGCTGGTTTGACCGTGTGGCGATGGCAGCGTTCAACGACCAGTGAGAGCAAAGATTTCATGGACGCAACGACAAGGAGGTTGCCCCTTGAACAGTTCAAATGGAACGCCCGTACCAACGACCTGCCCGGTCAATTCGCACACCGAGTGGGATTTGCTGGAAGAGGTGATTGTCGGCACAGTCGATGGGGCGATGTTTCCGGCCTGGAACAAGATCAACGTTGCCACGGCGCCGCCCGGTGAATGGGAGGCGGCTGAGCGGCGGGTGGGCGGTGGCGGCTCTCCCTATCCGTCGGCACTGATCGAGGCTGCGCGCCGCGACCTGGAAGGTTTCATCCACATTCTGGAGGCGGAGGGGGTGCGCGTGCGCCGCGTGGAGCGGGCCAATTTTCATGTGGGATTTGGCACCCCAGAGTGGCAGGTGACCAGCGGTTTCTGTGCTGCGAACCCACGCGACCCGTTCATGGTGATCGGCAACGAAATCCTGGAGACGCCGATGGCCGATCGCTCGCGCTACTTTGAAGCGTGGTCGTACCGCGCGCTCTTCAAGGAATATTTCAGGGCTGGGGCAAAGTGGACGGCTGCGCCCAAACCCCAGTTGCTCGATGAACTCTACGACCAGAACTACACGGTGCCCGGCCCGGGTGAGCCGATGCGCTTTGTCGTCGGTGAGTTTGAACCCGTCTTCGACGCCGCCGACTTTGTGCGCTGTGGCCGCGACATCTTTGGCCAGAAGAGCAATGTGACCAATCAACTGGGCATCGAGTGGCTACAACGCCACCTTGGGGACGGCTACCGTGTCCATGTATTGGAAAACCTGAGTCCGGAGACGATCCACATCGACACAACCTTCATGCCGTTGGCGCCCGGCAAGGTACTGGTCAACCCCGATTTTCTCGATCTGGCCAAACTACCCAATGTCCTGAAAACCTGGGATGTGCTGGTGCCGCCGCCGCCAGTAGCGATTGTCGGCGAC
>CAIRNL010000017.1 GCA_903879975.1 uncultured Chloroflexota bacterium
CTGTTCCTGGCCAAGTACGGGGTATGGCCGAGTGTGGGCGGGATCGCCGGAATTTTCGTACTGCTGCTGATTGCGCTGCGCATCCTGTGGAGTTTCGGCAGTTGGCTCTTCCAGCCACTGAGCTTCTTGCGCCGACGCCAATAGAATGATAGAACGCCGATTGGGCGGATTCACGCGGATTCATTTTGCGTGAATTGGGTTCAATCCGATCGCGATTTATTCGGAGTATCTGTGAAATGTTGATTGTCTTGGATTCACACCCATCTGCCGAGATCGAGCTGGGCGAGTTGCTGACGGTGGTGCACGTAGCAGCAGCGAATATCGTCAAGGACCTGCGCGAGAATATCCGCAACCTGGTGGGTGGGCGCATGACCCACTACGAGACGCTGATCCGGGAAGCAGTCAACGGTGCGCTGTGCGAATTGGACGAGCAGGCGTTGGCCAAGGGCTACGACGGCGCCATCGGCGTACGGATCGCCAACCCTGTGGTTGTCGAAGGCGGCGTCGAGGTAGTCGTCTACGGCAACGCGTTTCGCTATCTCTCCAAAGGCACAGCGGCGGCGCGGGGAGTCCATACCAGTGCTCCGGTCTGACCCGCGCGGGCGGCGCATAGGGATCGTCTTCCTGGCGCTAGCCCTGGTGCTCTCTGCTGCGCCGGCCCATGCGGCGCCCGTCAGACAGCAAGCAGGCGGCGAGTACACCGTCGGGGACTGTAGCCGCATCGACCGCACTCAGTTGCGCAACGAGATCGAGGCGCACGTGCTGGCCGTGCTGCAGAACGACGTCACCTCCTTCGACGTAGACGCCATCGTTGACCGCGCGTGGGCCGATCTGCAGATGGACGCAGTCGTGGATGCCGAGGTTGCACGCGCCGTCGACGACATACTGAACAACGAAGATTATCTGAATCGCCTGATCTCCGGTTGGTGGGGCGAGAAAGCGCAGGAATATGCTGAGCGCGTGGCGAACGATGCTTTCGGCTCGCCGACATTCCGCGTCCGGCTGGATGAGTTGTCGGCGACCATTGGCACGGAAGTTGCGCGCCAGGTTGAGGCGCAGTTTGCTCAAGCCGCATCGGTCGCCCTGCTCTGTCTGCAGGCCTATGTCGGGGAGTACTATTCCGACTCCTTTTTCAGCCTTTTTGCTGAGCGGGTACAGGCCGAGACCGAGACACTCCATCTTGATCCGTTGGCTGCGCCGGAGGTCGGCGCGTTGATGAACCACCCACTCGCTCTGGCCGGTGTCGGCACGATCCTGGCTACACAGCTTGTCTCCCGCCTGAGCCAGAAACTAGGCCAGAGAATCGCTCAGCGCGTTGCGGGCAAAGTAGTGGGTCGCATCCTGGGCAAGGCTGGTTCTTCCTTCATTCCGATCGCCGGTTGGATTATCGGCATCGGCATGATCGTCTATGACCTGTGGGAAGGGGGGCAGGGCGCGCTACCGCAGATCCAGGAGGGGCTGCAGAGCCCCGAAGTCAAGCAAAAGATCCGTGCGGAGATCGCCGATGCGGTGAAGGACGACCTGCCCGAGCAGGCGTCGCTCATTGCGTTGGAAACAGCGGTAAGCCTCACCGAGCAATGGCAAGGCTTCTGCGGCACCTATGAGTATGTCTGCCTGGTCGCCGAGCAGAACGACGGCTTCCGGCGCATGCTGCAGGAAGTGCCGTTGGATGAACTGGGAAGTGTGGCGGCCCTGGTCAACTTCTACATGCGCGAACTAGGACGGACAGAATTGGATAGGGCGCTGGCCGACGGCAGCCTCACACGCCTGCTCGTGATGCCCGACGCGGCGCTGACCCTGCTGAGCGAGACGCACAGTACAGTAACAACGTTGGCATGGTCGGACCTGGCAGCAGGGCGCCTTGACCTGGTTGTCAACTGGGGAATCCATCGCCAAGCCCAGCCAGCCGACTTCACACCCACTACCTTTGACGCGCTGCTCGCCCTGGGTGATGCGGCACTGGCGCAAAAGGTGCTGGCGCTGCCGGTCGACAAACGTACGGCCCTGCTCGGGCTGCCGAGCGACGTCCTGGCCAGACTCGTGGCTGTGGAGCCGATCGCCGATCTCGACTGGCTGGCAGGCTATCTCCTGCTGCCCGGGCAGCAACCGCAGGTGCTCGCCAAGGAGGTCGTCGAGGGCAAGATCACGGTAGCCGA
>CAIRNL010000018.1 GCA_903879975.1 uncultured Chloroflexota bacterium
CATTCTGGCGCGCCCCGAGGCGATCGAACTGCGTGCCCTCCGTGACGGCGCAGCACGTATCGAGCGTATCCGCTACTTCGGCCACGACCAGGCGATCCAACTCTGCCTGCGCGATGGCACGCGGGTGGATGTGCGCAGTCTGCCGCGCCCTGATCTGGCTGTCGGCCAGCAGGTCGATCTCTCCGTACGCGGCGTTGTGGTGGCGTACCCTAGATAAGCACGCCGCCGCGACAAAATACAAGAGTTCCAGCACAGAATACAGAGAGATTCCATCTACCTTCTCCACTAGGCCCGCTTTGCGCTTGGGGACAACTGATGTCCCCAGGCTAACTGATACCCCTTCCACCTGATCCTCCAGTGCTGTCCTCCTCCTCCCGGCACTCCCTCCTGCGCCCAAACTGAAAGCAACCTGTAAGCTTCGAGCCTCACCCCGTATGCTACGCTATGAACGACAAACGCGTGTGACCTGAAGCTTGCACTTCGTCACAGCGCTTTCCATCTATCCCTAGAGAATCGGAACGGCGCGCGCAGCCAGGAAGCTTTCTCGGCCAACTCGCTGTCCGCATTCAGAATCTGGTGAGGCCATCTACTTGAACACATATTCCAACAGACGGAAGTGCCACTGCGCACTTTTGTTCATCCCAACGTTGTTTCTGCTGGCGGGGGCTGTTCTGTGGACAATGGCTGGGCCGGTCGCGGCAGCACCCATCACCCAGATGCGCTCGATCGCAACACCGCTGCACACGCCAATGCCGACCGAGCCATCCAGGGGCACCGATCCCTCGGCCACGCCAGTTGCGCCAGCGGCGCTGCCGGCTGTGGGGGAAAAGTACAAGGGTTTGCCTGCCGGCTTGACTGCGGATGGGCAGGCGTACCTGGGCAATGTGGCGGCTTCGGTCGTACTGCACGAATACAGCGACTATCTGTGCCCCTTCTGTGGCCGTCATTTCCAGGAAACCTACCCACTTCTCCTCGACGAGTACGTAGAGACCGGCCAGGTGCTCCTGGTCTTTCACGACTTTCCAATCCCTTCGCTCCATCCGACGGCGCCGGTCGGCCACCAGGCTGCGCGCTGCGTGGCCGAGCAAGGGCCAGCGCTCTTCTGGGCTATGCACGACGCTCTGTTTGCGCAGCAGAACGAATGGAATCATCTGCCCGATCCGACTGCATTTGTCGGTGCACTGGCCGAGGGGACAGGCGCCGACCGAGCTGGCTATGCAGCATGTATGGCGTCTGGGCGCACAGTCAGGGTGATTGACGCCAGCATGGCGGAGGGCGATGCGCTTGGCTTTAATGGGACGCCGAGTTTTCGCCTCGAACGGCCAGCCGACGGCTATACCTACGACATCGTGGGCGCATACCCCATGGAACGCTTTCGCGCCGTGATCGACGCCATGCTGGCCGGTGAGGAGGCACCAGCCGAGCCAATGCCCGAATCGCCCAAGCTACCCTACTGGGCAGACGTGGGGCTGGCGCCCGATCCACAGCGGCCGGGCTTTACACTGGCGGGTGACCCGTACAAAGGGAGCAAGGATGCCGTCTTGACGGTTGTCGAGTTCAGCGACTTTCAGTGTCCGGCATGTGCCAGGCATGTGCAAAATGTCCAGCCAGCGCTCGATGAGCAATTTGTAGAGACAGGCAGGGTGCGCTGGGTGTTCAAAAATCTGCCACTGCAGCTTCATCCCTATGCGCCAGCTGCAGCTGCAGCCGCCGAATGTGCAGGCGATCAGGGGCAATTCTGGGCGTTGCACGATCGGCTGTTTGCTGCGCAGGAACAATGGGCAACTGCAAAAGTCGATGAGGAGATTCTGACGCTAGCTGGCGAGCTTGACCTCGACCCAGTGGCATTCGAGGCCTGTTTCATGGGGCGAGCCAGTCTCGAGCGGGTCCTACCAGACTTACTGGATGCCCAGGGTCTTGTCAGTGCAACGCCGACTTTTGTCATTTTGCAGGGACAGGCGGGCACGGTGATGAGCGGATCACGCAGCACCGCAGAGTTTGCCGCCCTGATTGAAAATTTTCTCACACTAACGATCGGCGAGACATCTGAGGGCGAGTGAGCCTTGACCGTGTCGCCAGCAATCACTCCCACCGATTTTCAGGCAGTGGAACAGGGGGATCCTATGAACCTACGATATTCAGAATCAACACTCGCACCGACCTGTGCATCGCCATTGTTCGCTCGATTTGCCCATTCAGGACTCAAGCAGGCAGTTGGCATGGCGCTGCTCCTGCTCTTATTGACCTGTTTCGCAATGCTGGTTTCGTTTGAGAGGGCCGCGGCGCAAGATGCCGGCGCCTGTGTTCAAGACCTCGCCCTTCAGGACAGTGACCCGAACAATGACAACCTGCAGTGTACGTCCGACGATGTCACTATCGCCCAGTATCATGTATTGAACGGTGTCACCTCTTGTGTTGCCGGCGAAAATGTCACCGTCGAGCTGCAAGCAGAGATGGTAGGAGGGGCGCAGGCTCGCTACGATATCGGTCTGTTCGTCGCGCTGGACGGCGGGTCGGGACTGACAGGCCTCTGCGCCCGCAACTTTTTGACGCCGACGGCTCCATTCCAGAGCAGCGCATACAGCCTGACCAGCGGTATCGGACCGTTCCGCAATCTGGAAAATAATGCCGATCGCTGCGGCGATGTCAGCCAGAAGGAGACCAATCTCAAGAATATCCAAACGATCACGATCAGCTGTACGGATTCCAACAGCGATGGAATTCTTGACGTCGGTTCCTGCCTCAGTTGGGATCAGCAGAGTACCAATACGTGTGTCTCGCTGCTGGACACGATTCCAGGGTCAAACGCCAAGTGTCGTTGCGAACCAGTGCAGGTTGGCAACGTCATTGTGCGGCGATCTGCCCGCCTCGAAGTCATCAAGGACATTGTCCCTGATGGCACAGCGGGATTCTTCAACCTGAATGTAACCGGATCGAGCGCGATCACGAATGCGAACGTGCAGTCACTCTACGCCAACGGAGTAACCGATGCTGGCGACAACGGTTCGACTGGCGTGCTGACGATACCGGTTGGCAGCAGCATTCTGCCCGGTGGCCGCTACACCGTCACGGAGTCGGCAGGGACGAATACCAGTCTGGCGGACTACGCCTCCAGTGTGGCGTGTGTGTATCGCGCCACGGGCGCGCCAGTCGCTGGAGGCAGCGCCAGCGGAATCGGCCCTCTGAGTTTCAACGTTCAGCCCGACGACGACATCGTCTGTACCTTCACCAATCGCTCCAACAAAGGCAGTTTGGAGATTCGCAAGGTAGTGGACGTCCCTACGTCGCAGTGGACTTTGTCTGCGTCGGGAGCAACACCGTTCAGCGCAACGGTGACCGGCTCCGACACGACCGGCAGGCGTGTTGTTCTGACCGGTACCTATACGATCGGTGAGATCGGTGCCGGGGTGACGAATCTGGCCGATTACGACACGACCTGGGACTGCACAGCCAACGGCCAGCCGTCGACCTCCGGCAGCGGCGCCACGAGTTCTGTTGCTGTCAATGCAAATCAGGATGTTGTGTGTACCTTCACCAACACGCGCAAGACCGGCTCTCTCGTCATCACGAAGTCGGCGGTCGGCGGAGATGCCACTTTTGGCTTCACTGGTGCAGGTGGGAGCTTGCCTGGTGCTTTTCAGATCACCACCAGCGCCGGTTCCGGCAGTGCCACATACAGCAACGTGCCTACCGGTTCCTACACGGTGAACGAAGACGTGCTGCCCGACGGCTGGGATTTCAGCAGCCTCCAGTGTTCCGATCCATCGGGCAATACGACAGCCAACGGCACCACGGCATTGATTCAAGTCGAGCAGAACGAGACTGTGAACTGCACCTTCACCAACACGCGCCGCGGCAGCATCACGATCACCAAAACCGTAGACTATAACGGCTTTGAAACGGATCCAGATGTTCAGCAGCAGCAGTACACGATTTGTGTCGAAGGCGCTTCGGTCAGTTACCCGGCGAACTGTCAGAGTTTCTCAGCCGGACAGTCCAGGACATTCGGCAATCTGCTGCCGGGCAGTTATTGGGTGTACGAGACTGCACCGACAGCCAACGAGGGCTGGATGATTGCGGTTTCCAACGCGAACCCTGCTGTGCTTGCCGGCCAAGATACAGCCGTGGTTGTGAGCAACATGCCGATCCAGGGCGAGATTCTCGTGATCAAGTCTGTCAATCCACGCTTTGTACGAGAATACCAGTGGGCAATCACCAAGACAGTCGATCCGCCGCAGCTCGACCTTTTTGTGGGTGATACCGGCGAGGTTTCCTACGCGCTGGACATTGTCCGATCGATTCGCCTGGATCGCGATTTCGCCATCAGCGGCACGGTGGCGATCAGCAATCCGTCGGCGCTGCCTGTCTGGATCAACCAGCCGGTGGATGTGCTGTCGGAAGGTGGCACAGTTGCCCTGGACTGTGGCGTTGCGTCGTGGCCGCAAAGAATCGCGGCGGGCGCTGCACTGCTCTGTACCTATGATGAGGCGCTGGCCGGGGTCTATACACCGGCCGATACAATCATCAATACCGTATCGGTGTCCCTGACCAACAACACGCTCTACCAGCAGTCGGTGCCGTTCTCCTTCAGCCAGCCGACAACGGAAGTTGACGATGCCGTCACGCTCTCCGATCCG
>CAIRNL010000019.1 GCA_903879975.1 uncultured Chloroflexota bacterium
CCGTTTGCACGCTGACCCCGCCGATCGTACTGCGCTCGGCTATGCCCTTCTCCGAGGGAGCCAGCGCCATGACGTCATGTCCAGCCGCAGCCAACCCCTCTGCCAGGTGAATCATGAAGACTGCTTGGCCGTTGTCCTTGCGATAGTAGGATTGTCCGGAGAAAAGAATCCGCATAGATGGTCGTCTATCTCCCACACCAAGTGTACCTTTACACGCGTGCCGTGTCGTTGCGCCTTTGCCTACGAAATGGCATTGTCCAGGTGGGTGATGCGCCGAAACATGCGGCGATACAACCAGATGAAGACCCCCAACACGATGATGCCTCCCATCAGGGCAACGATCTGAATGCCGCGTTCGAACTGCGTCAGATACTGGCCCAGGTGATAGCCGGCAAAGATCAGCAGTCCGGTCCAGAGCGGTTCTACAACTAAGCTGACGACGACCAGCCGATACCATGGGACTTGTGCCAGGCCAGCAGACAGCAACGTCGGGATCGTCAGGATGCCAAGCGAGATCTTGGCCATCAAATACATGCGCACGCCATGTTCGTGCATGCCAGCTTCGATCTTTTCGATCTGCTCGCGGCGTCGCTGAAACCAGTGAAAGCGATAGATGAACCCGCGCGAGCCGCCGAAATAGCCCAGTGCATACCACCAGTAGTCGGCCAGGAAGTTGCCCAGAGCAGCCGCCAGGAAGACCAGGTCTACACGCAGGATGCCCGCCGCAGCCATGGCCGCAGCGAGCAGGGTGATGCTAGGGCCTTCCAGAAAGACCAGGATCGTAACGATGACATAGCTCCAATAGCCTAGGTCGGGCGGGGTCCCGGTGCGAATTGCCGTCCAAATCTGATCGAGAACTTCCATACCAAACGACGTACCGCATTCTTCGACAACTTCTTCCTAACCTTCTCCGGCCAATAAGCGGGCACCCGGTGATACCGCTGCCCGGCATGCGTCGACACGCGCCGGCTGGGTCAGGAAGACGCAGATGAAACATCCTAGATAGAATCTGTTATAACATGATCGGCCTGGACTGTAAATTCACCGGCTGGAAGGGGGCTACTTCGTGGCACCGAGCAACGGTGGCGTATACCTGCGCACAAAGCGGGGAGATTCGGGCGGTGGGCCGTCACACAGCAGGTGAATCCCTGCCCCCCCCCGCCTTCTGTGATATCCTATAGCTAAATATGGCAAGGCATAGTGCCCGATGAGAAACCGAGTTTGCTGAATGACGAGCATGTACCAGACGTTTCCTGTGACGCTTGCCGCCGCCGCTGCCGCCGCGCTACTGGCTGCGCACCGGCGGCGGGAGGTGCATGTGCGCATCTCGCCTGACCTCAACCTGAGTGTGGCAGACGTCACATTGAGCGAAACAGCTGCCTGCTTCCCCAGCGGTACGGCAGTGGCCTGGCCGGCCTTGGAAGAGATCGCCGGCGACGAGAATGGCTGCTATACATGCGTAGACGGCCAAATCCACAAGATTCAACGCTTTTCCGAGGAGACGCAGCGCGTCTACACACTCTATCCTACTGCCGGCGCACCGACAATGCTCATTTCGGGCATTCCCATGCATCGTATCAAAGGCACGGATCCGCACCAGGATACGCTCGCCAAGATGCGTGCGGTGGGACCACTGGCCGGCCGTCTGCTCGATACGTGCACGGGGCTGGGCTACACCGCACTGGCTGCTGCTGCCAAGGGTGTGCAGGTGACGACGGTCGAACTCGACCCGGCTGTGCACGACATTATCCGCTGGAATCCCTGGTCCTACCGGCTTTTTGACACGCCGAACATCACGCCGTTGCTTGGCGATGCCGGCCAGAGGGTCGAGTCCTTTGCCGACGCGTCCTTTGACGCCATCCTCCACGATCCGCCCATGTTCAGCCTGGCCGGTGATCTCTATTCTCTCTCGTTTTATCGAGAATTGTTGCGCGTGCTGCGCCAGGGGGGCCGGCTCTTCCACTACATCGGCAATCCGGAGAGCAAGTCCGGAGCGACGGTGACGCGTGGCGCAATGCGCCGGCTGACCGAGGCGGGCTTCCGCCGCGTGCAGGAGCGCCCCCAGGCATTTGGCGTGGTTGCGTTCAAATAAAAAGTGTCCCCCGGCCAGGCCGCGCCGTAGCTGCACAGAGGAAAGACGCCCCGCCCGTCGTAGGGGTTGCTGCGCGATCGGTCTCACCGAACGATGGTGCTCTGGCTGGCCAACAATTCTTCGACTTCAGCCTTGCTGGTAATCACCATGTCGCCGTACTGGCTCAGGGCCAGCGCCGCCAGCAGCGTGCCGTAGCGCAGCCCCAACGCCAAGTCGCCGCCCAGCCAGCCATAGATGACCCCAGCCGCCAGCGCGTCGCCCGCACCTGGCCGGTCGATCACGGTGGCCGGTACAGCCGGCGCATGTAGCACATTCCGGCCATCCCACGCCATGGCACCGTCCGCCCCGATCGACATCACGGTCACTCCGGCGTGCATGCGTTTGCCCAGTGCCATGACCATCTCCTCGTCGCTCCCGGCGATGGCGAAGAGCCGTGTCGCATCGGCCCGGCTGCAAAAGAGCAGGTCGGCGCCCGTCATCAGGGGCGTGAGCGTTTCTGCGGCGTTGGCTGGCGACCAGAGCTTGGCACGATAATTGACGTCAAAGCTGATCGGGATACCCGCATGCCGCGCGCGCCTCTGCGCCTCGGCC
Source organism: uncultured Chloroflexota bacterium (assembly GCA_903879975.1). Taxonomy (GTDB): domain Bacteria; phylum Chloroflexota; class Anaerolineae; order Caldilineales; family Caldilineaceae; genus Caldilinea. Next base: position 2,684 of record CAIRNL010000019.1, read on the forward strand.
ACGATCTCCCGGCAGGAGGTGGAGAGCGCTGGGGTGATGCCGGTCAGGTGCAGCAGCCGGGTCTTCAGCAGGTGATCCCAGGCGACCTGATCGGGCGAGAGCTGCGCAGCACACGAATCGGCACGGTCGTAGAGGACCTGGGTGGGTCGCGGCGGCGCAGCGAATTCGACGTAGTAGGTGCCAAGCCGCCCGCCAGCGCGCCAGGCAATCCCGTCCAGATCGACGCCGGCCAGGCGCAGGTGGTTGGCTACCAGCCGCCCCAAGGGCGACGCGGGCAGCGCACCGCACCAGGCCGTGCGCTGCCCGAGCCGCGCAAGCAGCGCAGCGACGTTGGATTCGGCGCCGCCTGGCCGCGCGTCGAGCGTGCTGGCCATCTCCAGGCGCGTGCCGGCGGGCACGCTCAGGCGCAGCATGGTTTCACCGATCGTGGTCAAGTCAAAGCACAGTTCAGAGAAAGTCCCGGTATGCATCGCTTCGATCCGATCACACAGCCCGTCTCTTCATGTACAGTCTATCTTCCTCCGGCGACTGCCCGTGCGCAGGCGTTCCGCCGGCCAATCGCTCAAACTCGGCCACCATCACCGCATCCGGCAGCGTTGCCGGCTCGCGCAGCACGTTGCTGCGCAGCACGCCCTCCCGCATAAGCACTTCCTTTGCGCACCAGACGGAGAGATCGATCGACTGCATAGACCAGGCAATGAAGGGGGTGGCTGCGTCGAAAAGGGCGCGTGCGGCGGCGTGTTCGTCGGCGCAGTAGCGATCATAGACCTGGGCCAGGATTGCCCCAAAGTTGGCGGCCGGCATGCAGCCCGTCGCGCCGCGCTGTAAACCTTCCCAGAAACTCAACCCGCCCCAGCCGGCAAAGACTGCCATGCGACCCTCCAGGCGGTGCAGAATCTCGCTTGTCTTGGCACCGGCCGGCGTGCCTTCCAACTTCACCGACGCGATGAGCGGGCTGGCGGCGTGGAGGCGTTCCAGCAGGGCGACCGGCAGGGCGATACCGGTCAGTTGGGGCGCGTCCTGTACCATAATCGGCAGGCTGGCTGCAGCGGCAATCCGGGCAAAGTAGCGTTCCAGGTTGGCCATGTCCGGTTTGACGAACATCGGTGGCAGCACCATGAGCGCGTCGGCGCCGAGGGCAGCGGCTGCGCGGGCGCGCACCACTGCTACCTCGGTGCCGTTGCCGTCGACGCTCACCACCACGGGCACGCGGCCGCTGGCCTTTTCCACGACGACGCGCGCCACCCGTTCTCGTTCGACGTCCGACAATTTGTAGCCTTCGCTGGCAATGGCCGGCGTGGCCAGACCGTGCACTCCTGCGCCGATCAGGTACTCGACCTCGGCACGCAGACTGTCTTCGTCGATGCTGAAATCAGCGTTGAAGGGCGTAGCCACGATGGGGATACACCCCCGTAGTTCGGCCGACATGTCCGTGTTCTCCCCTGTCCTGAAAGTAGTTCACGCAAAGAATACGCAGGCTGTTCATCGTCCTCGGTGCCGCTGGCAGGCCAGGTTCGCTACAGATCCATCCGTGCTTTCCGCTTGTGCCAATCTTCTTTGAAGAGGTTGAAGTGGATGCGCTGCTCCGGGTGCGCGGCCACGACCGCTTCGTCGAGCGTGACGCCCAGGCCCGGCCCAGTGGGCAGCGGGAATGAACCGTCCGTTACCTTGGGCAATCCTGGCGCTGACGCCAGCACATAGGGATCGTCGAAGTCATTGAAGTTTTCCTGGATCTTGAAATTGAGCGTGCACGCCGCCAGATGCAGGGCGGCAGCGGTGGCGATCGGCCCGCCGACGTTGTGCGGCGCCATCAGCACATAGTACGTGTCGGCCCAGGCTGCGAGCTTCTTGGTGTTCAGAATCCCCCCGAAGTGTGCGATGTCAGGCTGGATGACGTCGGCTGCGTGCAGTTCGAGCAGATCGCGATACTCGTGCATGGTGTGGATGCGCTCCCCCGTTGCCACAGGAATACCCAGCGGGGCAATCGCATCGGCCACCTTTTTGAGCGATGGAATATTGGACGGGGGTACCGGCTCTTCATACCAACTGGGCTGGAAGGGTGCCAGGGCACGCGCCATCTCGATGGCGGTGACCGGGTTGAAGCGCCCGTGCATTTCGATAAGCAGCTCGATATCTGGGCCGACCGCATCGCGCACCGCTTCCACCAGGGCGACGGTCTTCAGCTTCTCGCTACGTTCAGCTTCGTAGTAGCCGGCGCCGAAGGGATCGAATTTGAGCGCTCGATAGCCCTTGGCTACGGCACGCCTGGCCGCTGCGGCAAACTCGTCTGGCGTGCGCTCGACGGTGTACCAGCCGTTGCCGTAGGCTTTGATGCGCTCGCGCACGGCTCCGCCCAGCAGACGGTAGACGGGCTGATTGAGCGCTTTGCCGATAATGTCCCAACAGGCCATCTCGATCATGGCCAGGCCAGTCATGGCAATCTCGCCAGGTCGGCCGTAATCCTCCACCGTCAGGCGTCGCACCAGCAGCTCGATGTCGAAGGGATCCAATCCGATCACAAAGCGGTCAGCCACGTCTTTCACATAGCCAATGGCGGCATCGACCTTGTTGATCGGCCGGCTCTCGCCGACGCCGACGATGCCCTCGTCGGTCTCTACCTTGATAATGACCAGGTTGCGCCATTGGGTGCCCAGTACCATGGGCGTGATTGCGGTAATGCGCATTTTTTCCCTCCTTCGTGTGTGACCCTTCGCCAGTCCGGTGTGCTTTGCTAGATTGAACGGTATTCCTGCCAGCGACGGCGGTGGCAGGGCGCGTCAGGGCGTGCGCAATCAACAGGTATTCTATTGTACTCGAAGTGTCAGGAGATCGTAGCGCCGCAGCTGTAGCAACGTCCGATCGCTGCCTTCGTTTGGCAGCGGGTCGATCGCTCAGGGCACGCGGCTGGTGGCCGATCTGCCAATCGGCACGCCTCTCCCCCCGGCCAGGAGGAATGCAGAGGGAGTTGGCACGCTGCTGTCAGCCATCAAACTGCAGCGACTTGCCCCCATCGACCACGAGCGTTGCGCCGGTAACAAAGCTGGCCTCGTCGGATGCGAGGAAGACTGCAGGCCAGGCGACCTCGTCGACGCTGCCGACGCGCTGCATGGGCTGGCGCGCCTCGGTGCGGGCTCGTTCTGCAGCTGGGTCGGGAAAACTGTTCCAGTAGTCGACGTTGATCTGCGTCAGAATCCAGCCGGGACAGATGGCGTTGACGCGCACCCCCTGCGCCGCATACTCGATGGCCAGCGCACGCGTCATGCCCAGCAGGCCGTGCTTGGCGACGGGGTAGGGGAAGGTGTGCGGGATAATCTGGAAGGCGTGCACAGAGGCGATGTTGACGATGCTGCCGTTGCCCTCCGCCAGCAGATGAGGCAGGACAGCCCGGCAGCCATGCCATGCACCGAGCAGGTCCACGGAGAAACAGCGCTGCCCTGCCGAGTCGGTCAGGTGCAGCGGGTCGTCAAAGACGTTGATGCCAGCGTTGTTCACCA